>JANMMH010000704.1:0-20075 GCA_031373055.1 Rubrivivax sp.
GCCGATGGCCAGGCTGATCGTCAGTAGGGCGACCAAGGCGCCGCCGATCACGGCACGTCGGTCCACAGGCTGCCGTGGTGCCGGCAACGTGCGCGCCCAGCCGATGCCCAGGCAGGTCGCCAGCAGGAAGTCAAATTCGTCGAGGTACAGCCGCCCGCTCCAGGGCACGAGGTCGAGCGCGGGCATTGCGGCGGGCACGATGAAGAGCGCGAGCGGCGGGCGCCGCCAGACGGCCCACCCAGCGGCAGCTAGCAAGACCAGCAAGGGCAGCGTGTGCACGGGGTAGAGCAGCGCACCCACCACAGCGGCCGTCACCATCAGCAAGGGCCAGGGTGCCGCCAGCTTGGGCGATGCTTGCGGCGCCGCGGCCACCACCGAAGCGGCTGGCGCTGGCCTTTCCCAGGCCACCAACAAGAGCCAAAACACAACGTTCGCACCCAGCGCAATGATCAGGTTCGTCGGGTCGGGGTGCATGCCGACGAGAAACAACTTGCTGGCCTCAACTGCCAGCACCGTTAACGCCACCAAGCCCAGGCTCCTACCCCGCCCCCAGCCTCGCGCCCAGCCGGCCAAGGACAGCGGCAGGTACATCAGCGACACCGTGCCCAGGCTGAAGAGCGCCACCGCTTCTGTCGAGTAGTAGTGGTAGTAGAAGGGCAGCAGATGCAGCTCGTGCCACGTCGCCCACGCACCCGCGGCGCCGTGCCACGGGTTGCGCACCCAGCCACTGACCCAAAGCAGCATGGGCAACCACGGCACCAGCAGCGGCAGCACCAAGCCACGTACGCGCTCGCGCGCGGCCGCTGCACCGCTGTGCATCAACCAGGGCAGCGCCGTGGCGCCCAGGGCGAACGCCGCGCCGCGCGTCAGCACCGACGCACCCTGGCTGTAACCCGAGAGCACGAAAAACTGGCCGCTCTCGATGAACAGCCCCAGGCCAAGGCCCAGGCGCGCGGCCTTCCAGACGTTGGCGTCGGCGCCGCCGCGTACGCGCTGCCACAGCCAGCCCAGGGGCGCGCACAGCAGCACTTCCACGACCAACTGCAACAGCGACGTGAGCCGCCCATGCTCGCCCGTGATCAGCAGCCAGGCCCAGTTGGTGCCGCGCATCCTGGCCAGCAGCTCGTCGCTTGACAGCGCGAAGTCGTAGGGGAAAAAACTCAAGGCCAGGTAGAGCAGCGCATAGCCTTCCAGTAAGTGCGTGGTGACGCGCTGGCCGCCTTCACCCAGCGCGTGGCGCAGCCGCTGCGCCCAGGGTTGCAGCACGAAGGCCAGCCAGGCACCGAGGGCGCTGCCCAGGACTTCAGCGATGAGGTCGTTTTGCGAGACCGTGCGTGGCGGGAAGAAGAGTTGCGTGAACTCGACGGCAACCGCCACAGCGCTGCAGCAGGCTACGGAGCCGACGAAAGCGGTGACGGTTGACGCCCCGAGGCCACCGCGCAGCACGCGCGCCAGCAACAAACCCAGCGGCAGGTAGAGCACGCCGTTGGCGATCCAGTCGGCGCGCGAGCCGGCGTCGAGCTGCAGGAAGGGGATGCCGGCGAACTGGCGCAGCGCTTCGTCCAGAGCCAGCCCGTTGTAGTTCAGCGGGACCAGGCTGCCGTAGATGACGAAGGCGAGGTAGGCGACAAACCAAGGCCCGCGGATCGTGGCACGAGGTTTACCCCAGTTCACGCCGGACCCCTTGAGCGCTTAAGCGAGTGCGTCGCACCGGATACATCATGAAAAAACCCGCCACACGGGCGGGTTCTCGGCAGGTGAGGCGCTTCTGCGCAGACTCAGGCCTTGCGCCGGCGCGCGGCCACGAGGCCCATCGCCGCCACACCCAGCAGGGCCATCGTGCCGGGCTCGGGCGTGGGGTTGGGCGGGCCATCGCCAACCTGGGCCAGGCGCAGGTCGTTGATCGTCGGCCAGGTGGCGGTAGTACCGGCCAAGTTATTCGCCGTGACCGTCAGTGAGCTGATAAGGCCATCCGACACGAACCCGAGGAACGTAGTGGGCGTGGTGTTCGTCAGGAGCATACTTTCCGAGTCGTCGCCATCGGTCGCCGCCACCGTGATGCCGCGTCCCGTCTGAAGTACGCCGTTGATGTCGGAATTGAAGAAGAACCCGGCGATCGCTTCAACGCCGCCCGTAAAGGTGCCGAAGATGATGGGGCTCGTTGCGATGTTGGTCGACAGCCAGCGGTCCCCGGCCGTGCCAGCCGGGAAGAAGTTGCCTGCCGCCGTTGCCGTGTAGCCATAACTGCCGACAGTACGCACCAGCGGAGAACTGGTGGCGCTGCCGGGCAGGTCATTGAACGTGTCGACGCTGACCCCCGTGACGGCCGCCGTCCAGCTCGCAAGGTCGGTGTAAACGGTCAACGTCGCGTTCGCCGCCACCGCGCCGCACAGCGCAGCACCGGCAACCGCCGTGCGTAACAGGGTCATTCTGAACATGGTTGCATCTCCTAAAAAGCGTTCGAACGAAGTGCACATCAGCGTCGGACCATTCTCGACAAGTTTCCGACTGATCCACCTTCGGCGTCAGCAAGGTTTGGGCCACGTCGTCGTAAGTGCCTGATTGGAAAAGGAAGAAAGGCTGTCAACGGGAAGCGAGAGGCGGCACGGTGTAAGGATTCTCGACGCCTTCGGCGGCGTTCGGTCGCCCCGGGCGCGAAGCTGAGTCCCGCCACCCGTCAGGGCGGATAGGTCGCGCAGGCGACGCCACCGATCCGGACAAACGCCCGGACGTGCTCGACGCGAGGTGGCGGTGTGCAGAACAAATATACCGACGTGCCGGGCACGTTAGTCACAGGCCCGAACATCAGCCAGGTGAACGCCACCGTGGGGCTGTAGGCGTGGGTAATAGAGTCCGGATCGCTCCTTATTGCCGCCGCGGTGGACCAGGTACCAACCTGTTTTCTCGGGTCGATTGCGTGTCCCGGCCCGAGCTTGTAGTCCCACAGCTGGAGGTTCGCCATATGCTCTTCCTGCCAACGGTCGCTGGAAGCGGCACCGCCAGGGTAGCTGGCGCCAGGACGGCCGCAGACGGTGTTGCCTGTCACGATTGCGTCGATCTGGGCCTTGGTCAACGGCTGGCCGGAGCAAACGGCTTGCGAGAGCGCCGAGGTGGCGACAGCGGCGAGGGCGACAGCCAGCGCGAGGGGGATGAGCTTCATGCGATACCTTCCTTGACGGGGAGCCCTCAGTGGATGCTGGTACGGCTCGTGGCAATGCGTTTGAGCATAGCCGGCCCGGCAACCCTGAACAAGGTCACACGGGCGTGCCGGAGCCTGTTCGCGCCAGCTGATCCCTCAGGCAGGGGGGGTGCTTGTGGGTCGGTCACGTCGCGCTGCTACTTCCCCGCCGCCACAAACGGAAACACCACCGGCAGCGCAAACATCGCCACCACCAGGAACACCACCGCCACCGGCAGCCCGGCGCGCACATAGTCGCGCAAGGCATAGCGGCCTGGCGACATCACCATCAGGTTCGTCTGGTAGCCGTAGGGCGTGATGAAGCTGCAGCTGGCGGCATAGAGCACGGCCATGACGAAGGGCATCGGGTCCAGGCCCAAGCGTTGTGCGACGCCCGCAGCCACCGGAAACGACAATGCCGCCGCAGCGTTGTTGCTCATCAGTTCGGTGAGTATCCAGGTGACCAGCAGCACGATGGCCAGCGCCGCATACGGGCCCCAGCGTTCGGCGCCGACGAGCAAGCCCGCAGCGAGCAGGTTGGCCACCCCGGTGTTCATCATCACCTCCGAGATGACCAGTGCCGAGGCGATCACGACAATGATTTCGTAGGGCATGTTGCGGCGCAGGTCAGCGGTCTTGGCCAGCCCGAAGAGCAAGTACAAGGTGAGCAAGGCCAGCAGTGCCTTGAGGAAGTCCACCACCTCGAAGGCTGAAAGCACGATCACAGCCACGAAACCCAGGGTTGCCAGCAGCCCTTTGCGCGGGTCGGTGAACTTCTGCACCTCGCGGCGCGAGACGATGACGAAGTTGCGCTGCAGGTTGTTGCGCTTGTCGAAGTCCTGGCCGACCACGAGCACCAGCGTGTCGCCCACCGCCAGCGGCACGTGCGCCAGCGGTCCACGAAGCCGCTGGCTGCCGCGGCGTACGGCGATCACGGCGGCGTCGAACTGCGAGCGGAAGTCGGCCTCCTTGATGGTGCGGCCAGTCAGCGTCGAGTTGGCGGCGACGACGACCTCGACCAGGTTGTCCAGTGGCAAGGCGTAGTGTTGCCCGCGCGTGACCAGGCCGTCGAACTGCAACAGCAGGTCCAGCCGTGTGATGTCGCCGCTGAAGACCAACAGGTCACCGCGCTGGAGTACCTCGTCGGGCGCCACCGGCGCGTGCACACGGCCGTCGCGCACCAGTTCTGCAAGGAACAGGTGCGCCAGGTTGCGCAGGCCGCAGTCTTGCACCGTGCGGCCAACCATCGTCGATTCGGCAGCGACACTGGCTTCCAGAAAGTAGTCCGAGGCCTCATCCACCGCAGGAGGCGCGGCCTTCAGTAGTCGCGGATAGAGGATGACCATCGTCGTACCGCAGGCCAGCACGATCAGGATGCCGACGGGGAACAGGTCGAAGATCTCCAGACTGGGCATGCCCCGGCCCACCATGAGGCTGTTGACCAGTAGATTGGTGCTGGTGCCCACCAGGGTCAGTATCCCGCCCAGGCTGGCGGCAAAACACATTGGCATCAGCAGCCGTGACGCGCTGTGATGTCGCGTCTGGCGCAGCGGGCCCAGCAGCGACGCGACCACCGCCGTGTTGTTCATGAAGGCCGAGTAAAACGCCGTCGCCAGGTACAGCTTGACCAGCGCCACTCGGTAGCTGCCGCGCACCAGGCTCTCGGCCATGACCTCGAGCATGCGCGACTTGTCCAGCACCACGCTGAGTAGCAGCAATACGACCACGGTCACCAGGCCCGAGTTCGTGAGCTGGGTCAGGCTCGCTGGCAGGCTGATGTAGTCGAGCATCACAAACGCGAATGCGACAAGCGCGAACACCGTTGCGGGTTTGCGCCGGCCACGCACCAGCTCGACCATGAGCCAGGCCAGGCTGGCGAAGACCACCGCCTGGGGGATCGTCATCCCTGCACGATGCCCAGCTCGCGCAGCTTTGCAACCACCTGCTCGGCGGCCTGTTCCGGCGTTACTGCCGCGGCGTCCAGGTGCAGCTCTGGCGCCTCTGGCCGCTCATAGGGCGAGTCGATGCCGGTGAAATGCGGCAGCTCACCACGCCGCGCCTTGGCGTACAGGCCCTTCACGTCGCGCTGCTCGGCCAAGGGCAGTGGCGTGTCGACGAAGATCTCGACGAATTCACCGGGCTCCAGCAGGCCGCGCGCCAATTGCCGCTCGGCGCGGAAAGGCGAGATGAAGGCCGTCAGCACGATCAACCCGGCATCGGCCATCAGCTTGGCGACTTCGGCCACGCGGCGGATGTTTTCCACGCGGTCGGCGTCGGTGAAGCCGAGGTCGCGGCTCAGGCCGTGGCGCACGTTGTCACCGTCCAGCACGTAGGTGTGCCGGCCCATTGCATGCAGCTTCTTGGTCACCAGATTGGCGATCGTGCTCTTGCCTGCACCCGACAGCCCGGTGAACCACAGCACCGCAGGCTTCTGGCCCATCAGCGCGGCGCGCGCTGGCTTGTCCACGTCCAGCGCCTGCGGGTGGATGTTGTGCGCACGGCGAAGCGCGAAGTGCAGCATGCCGGCACCGACCGTGGCATTGCTGAGCCGGTCGATGAGGATGAAGCCGCCGGTGTCGCGGTTGTCGCGATAGGCGTCGAACGCGATCGGGGCCGCCAGCGACAAGTTGCACGCGCCGATGCCGTTGAGCTCCAGGGTCTTGGCGGCCAGGTGCTCCAGCGTATTGACATCGACCCGGTACTTCAGCTCGCTCACGGTGGCCGACACCACACGCGACCCGATCTTCAGCCAATAGGCACGCCCCGGCAGCAGCGGCTCGTCGCTCATCCAGACCAGCGTGCATTCGAACTGGTCGGCCACCTCGGGCGGGGCATCGGCGGCGGCGATGACGTCACCGCGAGAAATGTCGATCTCGGTTTCGAGCGTGATCGTCACCGACTCGCCCGCCACCGCACGCTGCACATCGCCCCCGAGTTGCACGATGCGCGCGACCCGGCTCTCGCGGCCCGAAGGCAGCACGCGAACCCGGTCGCCGGGACGCAATTGCCCGCTGGCTATGAGCCCACAGTAGCCACGGAAGTCGAGGTCGGGCCGGTTCACCCACTGCACCGGCAGGCGCAAGGGTTCGCGCTGCAGCCGCGTCTCGTCGATCGCGCAGGTCTCCAGAAATTCCATCAGCGTCGGCCCGCCGTACCAGGGCGTGCGCGCGCTGGCCTCGACGATGTTGTCGCCGGCCAGGCCGGAGATGGGAATCGACGTGATGTCGGTGAGGCCGATGCGCTTGGCGAACTCGCGGTACTCGGCGTCGATGCGCTCGTAGACCTCGCGCGAGTAGTCCACCAGGTCGAGCTTGTTGATGGCCAGCACCACATGGCGGATACCGATCAGGCTCACGAGAAAACTGTGCCTGCGCGTCTGCGTCAGCACCCCTTTGCGTGCGTCGATCAGGATCACCGCCAGGTCGGCTGTGCTGGCGCCGGTGATCATGTTGCGCGTGTACTGCTCGTGGCCCGGCGTGTCGGCCACGATGAACTTGCGCCGGTCGGTGCTGAAGAAGCGGTAGGCCACGTCGATGGTGATGCCCTGCTCGCGCTCGGCGGCCAGGCCGTCTACGAGCAAGGCGAAGTCGATGTTGTCGCCCTGCGTGCCCCACTTCTTGCTGTCGGCCTCCACCGCAGCGAGCTGGTCTTCGAAGAGCATCTTGCTCTCGTACAGCAGCCGCCCGATGAGCGTGCTCTTGCCGTCGTCGACGGAGCCGCAGGTGATGAAGCGCAGCAGGCTCTTCGTCTCGTGCTGCTTCAGGTAGGCATGGATGTCGGTGGCGATGAGATCGGAAACGTGGGCCATCAGAAGTACCCCTCTTGCTTCTTCTTCTCCATCGACGCTGCCTGATCGTGGTCGATCAGCCGGCCCTGGCGTTCGCTGGTCGTCGCGAGCAGCATCTCCTGGATGACGGCCGTCAGCGTGTCGGCTTCGGACTCGATGGCACCTGAAAGCGGGTAGCAGCCCAGCGTGCGAAAGCGCACCTTGCGCATCATGGGTTGCTCACCGGGGTGCAGCGGCATGCGCTCGTCGTCGACCATGATCAAGGTGCCTGAACGCTCGACCACCGGCCGTTCAGCAGCAAAGTACAAAGGCACGACGGGGATGTTTTCGAGGTGGATGTATTGCCAGATGTCGAGCTCGGTCCAGTTCGAGATCGGAAAGACGCGCATCGACTCGCCCTTGTGCTTGCGCCCGTTGTACAGGTGCCAAAGCTCGGGCCGCTGGTTCTTCGGGTCCCAGTGGTGTTGCTCGGTGCGGAACGAGAACATGCGCTCCTTGGCGCGGCTCTTCTCTTCGTCGCGGCGCGCACCGCCGAAAGCAGCATCGAAACCATGGTGGTTCAGCGCCTGCTTCAGCCCCTCGGTCTTCCACAGATCGGTGTGCACCGACGAGCCATGGTCGAAGGGGTTGATGCCGCGCGCCTTCGCATCCGGGTTCTGCCACACCAGCAACTCCATGCCCGACTCGCGCGCCATGCGCTCACGCATGGCATACATGGCGCGGAACTTCCAGGTCGTATCGACATGCAGCAAGGGAAACGGCGGCGGCGCCGGATAAAACGCCTTGCGCGCCAGGTGCAGCATGCACGCGCTGTCCTTGCCCACGGAATACAACATCACCGGCCGTTCGGCCTCGGCCAGCACTTCGCGAAAGATGTGGATGCTTTCAGCTTCCAGCCGTTGCAGGTGCGTTAGAGCGACAGTTTCGAGCATGCGGATAGGGATGAGTTGTGGGCGATGCAGCGTTGCGCGGCGCAGTATCCCGGAACGCGACAACCCACGCGTGGGACCCTTTGCCGCGTGTGTGGATCAAGCGGTATTCGTTGGCAAACTCGGCGCGTGACTGCGGCTCGCCAGCAATGCCCTCCGCTACATTGCCGTCTGCTGCCGCCCCACGGAACGGAACCGCCTGTTGAACCCCAACCCCCATGGCACTGCACTGCATGCGTGGCTGCCTGACGTCATCGACGCCGTACGCGAGGCTGGTCGCGCGATCATGTCGGTGTATGCCACTGATTTCGCGGTGCGCAACAAGCACGACGCGTCCCCGGTGACCGAGGCCGACGGGCTGGCCGAGCGTGTCATCGTCGAACGCTTGCGTGCACTCACGCCGAGCGTGCCCATCGTTGCCGAAGAAGCAGCTTCCGCGGGTTGCGTGCCCGACGTCGCCGAACGCTTTTGGTTGGTCGACCCCTTGGACGGCACCAAAGAGTTCATCAGCCGCAACGGCGAATTCACCGTGAATGTGGCGCTGATCGAGCATGGCGCACCCGTGCTGGGCGTGGTGTACGCGCCTGCACAAGACCGCTTGTTCGCTGGCGTCAGCGGACGCGGCGCTTTTGTCGAACACGCTGGTCAACGCCAGCACATCCGTTGCCGCGTCAGCCCCGAAGATGGCGCCACCGTGGTCGCCAGCCGCTCGCATGGCGACGCGAACGCACTGAGAGACTTTCTGGGCGAGCGCAAGGTGGCCAGCCTCATCAACGCCGGGTCGTCGCTCAAGCTGTGCCTGGTGGCGGCCGGCGAGGCAGACCTCTACCCCAGGCTCGGCCGCACCATGGAATGGGACATCGCGGCCGGCCACGCCGTGCTGCGCGCCGCGGGCGGCGACGTGGTGCGAGTCGACGACCGCGCGCCGCTGCGTTACGGCAAACCCCGGTTCGAGAACCCGCACTTCGTCGCCTGTGGGCTATGAGGCCCCCAAGCGATCACCTCCCTTGCCCATGAGTGCCACCACCACCCCGCCGGAACCTGTCTCATTCGAGCGCCCTCAAGTCCGTACGCCCGCGCGCGAATTGACCCTTGGGTCGCCGCGCTTCACCGGCGCCAAGCTGGCACTTCTGGCCAGCGAACAAGGCCACGGCGCCGCCTGGCGCGCCGCGCTGGCGCAAGGTGCGGCGCAGGCTGCAACGTGCGCCGAAGGCGAGTTCGCCGTTGGCTTGACTGACGCCGTGGGCTGCACGTTTCTCGCAGTCGACCGGTTCGCCATTCGCAGCTTGTGCTACCGGCTCATCGACGGTGGTCTGCACTTCGCCGAACGCGCAGACGAGCTGGCTGCCTTGCCGCCGCGCGCCGAGATCGACCCGCAGGCGATCTTTGACTACCTCTACTTTCACGTCATCCCGTCGCCGCGCACCATCTTCGCGGGCGTACACCGGCTGCCCCCAGCCCACTACGCGCTCTTTGAGGCCGGCAAGCTGACCGTCGCACCTTACTGGGTGCCGCGCTTCGAAGAAGCCGAACGCCCGGCGTTCGCGCCACTGGCCAGCGAATTCCGCCAATGCCTGCGCGACGCTGTCGCCGCGCAGCTCGACGGCAGCAAGCCCGCCTGCTTTTTAAGCGGCGGCACCGACAGCTCCACCGTCGCCGGCATGATCGGCGAAGTCGCCGGCCGCCCCGCTGCCACCTACTCGATCGGCTTCGAAGCCGAGGGCTACGACGAGATGCAGTTCGCCCGCATCGCGGCCAAGCGCTTCGGCACCGAGCACCACGAATACTACGTGACGCCTGACGACCTGGTGCGCAGCATCCCCGCCGTGGCCGCGCACTACGACCAGCCCTTCGGCAATTCGTCAGTGTTGCCCGCCTTCTACTGCGCGCAGATGGCGCGGCAGGACGGCGTCACGAAGATCCTGGCCGGCGACGGTGGCGACGAACTCTTCGGCGGCAATACGCGCTACGCCAAGCAGCGCATCTTCGGCTGGTACGACGGCGTGCCCGCGGCGCTGCGCAAAGGCCTGCTCGAACCCCTGCTCGAACGCACGCCCCTCGGTACGCTGCCGCTGGCGCGCAAAGGCCGTAGCTACGTCGAACAGGCCAAGGTGCCGCTGCCCGACCGCATGCAGATGTACAACTTGCTGCTGCGGCTGGGCCCGGAGCAAGTCTTCACGCAAGACTTCCTGGCCCGTGTCGATGCGTCCGACCCTTTGCGTCAGCAGCGCGCCGTCTGGCAGCAGGTGCCGCAAGGCAGCCCCCTCAACCGCATGCTGGCCTACGACTGGCGCTACACCTTGGCCGAAGCCGATCTGCCCAAGGTCTGCGGCAGCGCCCAACTGGCTGGCGTGGCGGTGGGTTTTCCGTTTCTGGAGCGGGCGCTGGTCGACTTTTCGACTCGGCTGCCTGGGCACTACAAACTCAAAGGGCTGAAGCTGCGCTGGTTCTTCAAGGAAGCGCTGCGCGGCTTCCTTCCTGACGAGATCATCACCAAGAAAAAGCAGGGCTTCGGTCTGCCGTTCGGGGTCTGGGCGACCCGGCACGCCGCGCTGCGCACCATGGCCAGCGAGTCGCTGCTGTCACTGGCCAGGCGCGGCATCGTGCAGGAGGACTTTCTTCGCACGCTGATCGACGTTCACCTGCCCAGCCACCCCGGTTACTACGGTGAAATGGTGTGGGTGCTCATGATGCTGGAGCAGTGGCTGCAAGCGCACGAGCGCTGATGGGCCGGCGCAAGCCGCGCCTCAGGCGGCGACGAAGCTGATCAACGCATAATGAAGTTATTCTGGCGACTTCACGTGATAGTAGCCATAATATTGACATTATGGCCAAGAAAACAGCGCTCCTGATGCCGGCAAGCGACGCGCTCTTGCAGCGCTTCGGCGAGCGGCTGGGTCTGGCGCGCCGGCGCCGACGCTTGTCGTCCAAGCAGGTGGCAGAGCGCGCTGGCATGGCGCCCATGACACTGCGCAGCCTGGAGCGTGGCGGGTCGGGCGTCACCATCGGGGCCTACCTGGCCGTCATGCAGGTGCTCGGCATCGAGCGCGATCTCGACATGCTCGGGCAGGCGGATCCCCTGGGCCGGGCATTGCAGGACTCCAGGCTGCCGGCCGGCCGCACCGCTGTGGCCGTGGGCAGTACCGGGGTCAAGCCGCCGTTCGAGGTCGACAGTCCAAAGCCAGCAGGCGGCGCGAGCGCGTGGAGGGGCGACAGCAGCTTCATCAGTTCACGCGCCCTGGCTGAGCTGCTCGAGCCGAAAGCACCGGTGCCGAAGAAGCGCCACGGCTGACGGCATGGCCACTGGCGTACGCACTGTCACCCGCACCGGCGCACGCGAGATCGCGGTCTACGCCGACTGGGACGGGCTACCTGCTCCGCTTCGACTTGGCTTGTTGCGCGCACGGCGTGGGGCTGGGCGCGAAGTCTTCGAATTCGAGTTCGACAGGCAGGCACTCGATGACCGCGCATGCGCCAACCTGCAGCTCGACCTGAGGCTGGGTCTCTACGCAGGCCCTCAGCACCCGCAGCAAGGCAGTGGAACCTTCGGCGTCTTCACTGACGCCAGCCCTGACCGTTGGGGAAGGCTGCTTATGCGACGCCGCTTGGAGCGCGAGCAAAGGGCTGGCATCACGGCCAAGGCCGTGCGTCTTGTCGAGTCGGACTATCTGCTTGGCGTGCGCGACGCCTTCCGTGTCGGCGCGCTGAGGTTTCGCCTCGACGATGCCGGTGACTTTCTGGACCACCAGCACCACCTTGCCGCGCCGCCATTCGTTCAACTGCGCGAACTCGAGGCCGCCAGCCTGGCGCTCGAGCGCGACGAGGACAACACTGCTGCGCAGGGCGATGACTGGCTGCGCATGCTGATCGCGCCGGGCGGATCGCTGGGTGGCGCGCGCCCCAAGGCCAGCGTCGTCGACCCCGACGGCCACCTCTGGATCGCCAAGTTTCCCAGCGTGCGCGACGAGCATGACGTGGGTGCCTGGGAAATGGTGGTGCACACGCTGGCGCGTGGCTGCGGGCTGCAAGTGCCCGACAGTCTGGCGCGCCGGTTCGCCAACCCGCACCACACTTTTCTCGTGAAGCGATTTGATCGCACGGATGCCGGGCGCCGGCTGCATTTCGCCTCGGCGATGACACTCACCGGACACCAGGACGGCGACGACGCTTCAACCGGCGCGAGCTACCTCGAGATCGCGCGTGTCCTGGTCGACCACGGCGCGCAGACCGGCGCCGACCTTCGGCAACTGTGGTCGCGGATCGTGTTCAACCTGATGGTTTCCAACGCGGACGACCACCTGCGAAATCATGGCTTCATCCTGGTGCCCGGCAAGGGGTGGCGACTGTCACCCGCCTTCGACATGAATCCGGTCCCGAACGCCCATGGACTGAAACTGAACATCAGCCAGGCCGACAACGCCATCGACCTTGATCTCGCGCGCGCTGTGGCACCGTACTTCCGCGTCTCCGCGCGCGATGCCGACGGGATCATCGGCGGTTGCATGACGGTCGTGCGTCAATGGCGAATGATCGCGGCACACCTTGGGGTGCCGACCCGCGAGCAAGACGCCATGGCCGCGGCTTTTCGGACGGCGTCAGCGTAGTTGGGGCATGCAGGCACGCACCTGAAGCCGACACCGCCTAAGACCCAGCTCGCGACGAGCCGCGACGCAACGCGACGACACGCGCCAACAGGCTGAGATGGCGCCAGCCGAAATGCCCAGCCGCCGAGCGCAGGTAATCAGCCCATGCGAAGTTTTGCCCGGACATGTAGGTCAAATAGGCCCTGTCGAAGCGCGACTTGGCCAGCTCGCGGCGGACCCGTGCACGGCGAGTTGGGTCGCCTTGCACCTCGGGCAACTCGGCCAGCACGCCGTTGATGCGCACCAAGGCGGACGCTAGGCGCAGCTGAGCATCGCCCCTCGAAAACAAGCTCTGGCCTTCGCATCGCACACGGTACACAGGCGCCACGAGCAGCGCGCAGCGGCAGCGCAGCGCAAACCGCAGGCCCCACTCCAGGTCACCGAAAGGCCCCAGCAACTGCGGGCCCACCCGTTCAAGCACCTCGCGCCGAACCGCCACACGCTGAAAGGCCAGAGGCACCCCGCCGAGCAAGGCTTCAAACAGACCGTCACCAAGGGGCAAGCTGCCCTCTGGGACGGCAGCGACGCCCATTCGCCTCAGCACCGACGCCATCGCAAGCTGCTGGTTGCGCAACAGCCCTTCGGCTCCCGGCCCGAAGGCATCGACACTGACGAACAAGCACTCGGTTTGCGGGTACCTTGCAAAGTGCTCCGCGATCGCTTGCAGCGCTGTCGGGTCGAGCAGATCGTCGTCGTCGAGAAAGGTCACCACGTCGCCAGCGGCGGCTTGAATGCCTAGATTCCTGCTCAACGACGGGCCCTGCGCCTCGACATTGCGCAGCCAGGTCACGGGCCGATCGGTGCCGTCGAGTCGGTACGCTGCGGCGGGGCTGCTGCCGTCGTCAACGATGACCAAGCTCCACTGCCGCCAGGTCTGCGCATGCAAGCTCGCCACCGCCTCGCGCAGCAGAGCAGGCCTGTTGTGGGTGGGCACGACGACGGCAATCTGCATCGCCTCGGGCCCTACACCTCCAGTGGGCCGGACGTCGCCCGGTGTCTGCAACATCAGTTGCGACCGAGCCTTTGCAAGCGTTTCATCGATTCATACCCCTCAGGACCCGAATCTCTTCAGCCATCGACGTGACGGTGGGTTTCATCCTGCACGTGGTGACTTGGGCGAGGCCGTCCACGGTGTAGCGCACGTGGTCCTGCGCGACGCCTAGCCAATAGCTGCGTCGCTTCATATCGGCGAGCGCGCCCTTGGCCCGCTGCAGCGACAACACGCCGGGACAAAAGTGGTTGAAGCGCTCGCCGCAACCCCCTGGGAGATTGAACTCCGACATACCGGGCTGGGTCCATTTGGGGTCGAAGCTACCCCAGCAATAGCGCGGTAGCTGGGCAATCTCGAGCGGTGTGGCCCTGAAGCCTGACAGATCCTCCTGCGCCGGGCGCTGCGCATGCGCACCGCCTGCGAGGGCGCCCCACACAAAGGCCATCGTCGCCACGTGCAGCCATGGCGATGGGCGCGCTAACTGATCTGGCACTTGCAGCACATTCATCTCCTTGTCGTCCACTTGCCTCGAGGCGCTACAGGCGGCTGCGGCGCTCAGACGCCGTCTTGACCGCATGCTTGGCGCACCGCCATCACGCATGGCCACGTTGTACCCGATTCCAGCGGCGGCGAAGCCGTGAACGCCCGGCACGATCGAAGCCGTTGGTGAACCTGAGGTCGTAAACGTGAAGTCGCACACGCGCGCCTTTGCGACAGGAGCGGCGCCCAGGGGCCACGCTTGTTAGCATGGCTTGCAAGGTCGAGGCATGGTGACACACGCCTGCCGCGATCGGCTGCAGGGTCGCGTCATGGCGGCTCGTCCGAACCAACCCATGCGCGCGGCACCGACGGCCCCTGCAACCCAACTATCCGGCCGACGGCACGCTGCCCCACGATGATCCGAGTTGCACAGAACCTCTACGACTACCGCGACCTGGTGTTCACGCTGGCGTGGAAGAACATCGTCATGCGCTACAAGCAGGCCTACCTCGGTATTGCCTGGGCGGTGATCAAACCCGTGGCGCTGATGCTGATCTTCACGCTGGTGCGCAGCGTCGTCGGCATCGAAAGCGGCAGCATCCCCTACCCGCTGCTGACCTTCGCGGCACTGATGCCGTGGATCTTCTTCCAGGAGTCAGCCTCCGAAGGCGTGGGCAGCGTCGTCAGCAACGCGGTGTTGATCAAGAAGATCTACTTCCCGCGCGAGATCTTTCCCATCACCAGCGTCGCCACCAAGCTGGTCGAACTCGGCATCAACAGCCTGGTGCTGGCCGCCCTGATGGCCTGGTACGGCGTGGTGCCCACGATGTGGGTCCTGTGGGCGCCTTTGATCATCATGTACACCGTGCTGGTGGCGCTAACGATTGCCTTCGTCGGAGCGGCCATCAATGTTTACTACCGCGACGTCGGCCAGGCACTGCCCGTGCTGTTGAGCCTGCTGATGTATGCGTCACCGGTGATGTACCCGCTGCAGCTTGTGAAGAACAAGCTGCTGGTCGAGCAGGCGGCTGGCGAGTGGTCTAGCCATCTCTACACCCTTTACACACTCAACCCGCTGGCCGGCATCATCGATGCGTTCCAGAGCGTGGTGCTGCGCGGCAGCGCGCCCGACTGGGCGGCCATGGCGCCCGGCGCGATACTCGTAGCCGTGCTGCTGCCGCTGTCCTACGCCTTCTTCAAGCGCGCGGAGAACTACTTCGCCGACGTTATCTAAGAAGGCGCGAACGAACCCGCCATGCCCGCTCATCCCACTCAAACGCCCCCACTCGTCGTTGCAATTACTCGCCGTAGCCCGAGCTACGGCTGTGCATTGCGCCTGGATTGGAGCCGCTTGAGCGGCCTGCTCGGACACGCCGGATTCATTCACGCCTTCTAACCGCACACCCATGCCCGCCATCGAAGTCAGCCACGTCACCAAGGAATACCGCCTCGGCGCGTTGCAAAGCCTGAAGCAGACGATGCTGAACACTGGCGCGCGGCTGCTCGGCCGACAGGTCGAAGAGCCGCCGCTGTTCAAAGCGCTGGACGACGTGAGTTTCAGCATCGAACCTGGCGAGGTGGTGGGCATCATCGGCCACAACGGCGCAGGAAAGAGCACGCTGCTGAAGATGCTGGCGCAGATCACCACACCAACGCATGGCACGGTGAAGGTCAACGGCCGCATCGCACCGCTGATCGAGGTGGGGGCCGGCTTCGTGCCCGACTTCACCGGGCGCGAGAACGTCTACCTCAACGGCGCAATCCTCGGCATGTCGAAGAAGGAGATCGACCGCAAGTTCGACGAGATCGTCGATTTTGCAGAGATCGCCGAGTTCATCGATACGCCGGTCAAGCGCTTCAGCTCGGGTATGCAGGTGAAGCTGGCTTTCGCGGTGGCGACCAGTGTCGAGGCGGAGATCCTGATCGTCGACGAGGTGCTGGCCGTGGGGGACTTGGCCTTCCAACGGAAGTGCTTCGGCCGGATGGAGGACCTCATCAAGCGTGAGGATCGCACCGTCATCCTGGTTAGTCACAACATTCGTCAAGTCGAATTGATATGCAGCAGAGCCATTCTTATGTCGGGGGGGCGCGTGCATGTCGATGGATCACCGAAGCAGGTATGTGATCTGTTCTTCGAGCGTAGTAATCAGAAGATTGCATCGCAACTCCGTGGAGCCGCAGCGACCACGCGCAACGCAGATGACTCGGAAGCCGAACTCATCAGCGTCCGCCTTATCGACGACGCCGGCCAAGCAATGCCGCACGCGTTTCACGACCGCAGCATGCACTTCGAAATGACATTCGCGATCCACAAGGAACTCTCTCAGCCGACATTCGGGCTCGGCTTCTGCACGGCTGACATGCTGTACCTGATGGGCGACTACAGCGAGAGGGATATCAAACTCGAAACGCTGTCACCTGGCGTACACACCGTTCGATGCGCTGTCCGCAACATGCCGCTCATGCCGGGCGTCTACAGCGGGCGAGTGGGCTTGGGGGTTGGGCGAGCCCAACGTGCCGCCTACTACTCCGACAATGCCTTTCAGTTTCAAGTTGTCGAAGACTTGGACCATGGAGCCCATTCGAGGAAGGCCGGCTTGATTGGGATGAGTGCCAATTGGGCGCTCGAGTCAAACGTCTAACTGCCCAACGTCACAGCTCACAACCGATCGATGCGCGTCCAATCAAATGCTCGACTCAATACTCAAGAAGCTCTCCAGACGCACCGGAACGGAGTTCTCCGCAGCTCCCGTCGCCGAGAGCGAGAAGACGCCCATCACACCACGATCCGAATTCGATAGATTGAATGCAAAGTACGGGAAATTTCCTAGATATACGCCCCTTCGCGTGACTGTCCTCAACTACGATCTTGACGTTGTGGATTGTGCGAGCTTCTTGGCGCAGTTCAAAGAAATATTCGTTGAGGAGATATATCGGTTCAAAACCGAGTCCAAGGCACCGACTATCATCGACTGCGGTGCCAATATTGGCGTAAGTTGCTTGTACTTCAAACATCTTTATCCGGACTGTCGGATCACGGCATTCGAAGCCGATCCGCAGGTATGCGAAGTACTCAGGAAAAATATCGATAGAAATGGCTTGACCGGAGTCGAAATCGTCGCGAAAGCTGTCTGGACCTCTGACGCTGGAGTGTCTTTCTCGCTAGAGGGAGCCGACGGTGGTTCGGTTCACGGGACGGGAGAGAAGGTCCTTGTCCCTTCGGTTCGCCTTCGCGACGTGCTGAGCGCAGGGGCTGGCAAGACGACCTTTCTAAAGATGGACATTGAAGGCGCCGAGTGCGACGTTGTCGAGGATTGTGCCGAAGCCATCGAGGGCATTCCGTTCGTGTTTATCGAGTACCACTCGTGGACCCGAGAGAATCAGCGCTTGGATGAGTTGCTCTCGCGGCTGCGTTCCTACGGATTCCGTTACTACATCTCACCAGTAATCACTCGGTTCAGCCCCTTCATAAATACCGGCGTCAATCTGCCGATGGATCTTCAGTTGAATATATTTGCCCACAAGGACTGATCATGCAAGTCGGACTAACCGGAAAACTACAGGATCGCGACAACGGATGCGTGGCACTCGCTGCTTGATTCTTGGGGGGGCAGGATTCATAGGTTCGCACCTCACGGATGCCCTCTTGCGAGCAGGGCACCAGGTGCGTGTCTTCGATCGACCCAACGTCGATACCCGGAATCTCGTCCATAGTCTGTCCTCGATCGAGCTGTACAGGGGAGACATCGCCAACGAAGCCGAACTCGGGGAAGCACTTGCTGGATGCGAAGTGCTTGTGCATTTAGTAAGTACAACCCTCCCTCAATCTTCCAACGATAATCCAGTCTACGATGCAGAGTCCAACGTTGTGGGCTCGTTGAAGTTGTTGAGCATAGCCAAGGATGCAGGGGTCAGAAAAATAGTATTCGCGTCATCAGGCGGCACCGTCTACGGCAACCCGACGATCTTGCCGGTACCGGAAGACCATCCAACTGACCCGATCTGCGCCTACGGGATCAGCAAGCTCGCAATTGAGAAGTACTTGAGGCTCTTCCACCACCTGCACGGCATTGAGTACACAGTCCTGAGAATTTCCAACCCGTTTGGCGAGCGCCAGAATCCTGCCTCGGGCCAAGGTGCTGTGACGACCTTTCTTTGGAAGCTGCTCAATGAGGAGGAGATTACGATTTGGGGCGACGGTTCCGTGGCGCGAGATTACTTTCACATTAGTGATCTCACATCAGCCTTCCTCAAAGCGATCGAGCGAAATGTCGAGTCCCGGATCTTCAATATTGGCAGTGGTCACAGCGTAAGTCTGACAGAACTACTCGCCAGAATTCAAGCGGTTACCGGGAGAGTGGTAAACGTTCGCTTCCTGCCTGGGCGCAAGCTCGACGTGCCCGTCAATTGTCTGGACATCGAGCGAGCGAGGAGGCAATTGGCGTGGTGGCCACAATTGTCGTTGGCCGAGGGACTATCTCGCACATGGGATTGGCTGCTCGAGAATCGGCAAACTCGTTAGACACCTCCCCTGGCTCATATGACCATGACCGACTCCACGCAGACCGCGCCCATGGGTCGAACCGTCTTCATTTCGCACGATGCGAACCGCACCGGCGCCCCGTTCATGCTGCTTCACCTCTGCCGTTGGCTCAGAGCGAATACGGATCTCGAGTTCTCGATCGTGCTCCGCCGCGGCGGCGAGTTGGAACGCGAGTTCGAGGCAATAGCGCCTACCACGGTGTTATCGCGACAGTTCTCCCACGGTGAGGGCGTGATCGAGCGAATTGCTCACATCCTTGGATTCCATGGGTTCGCAGAAGCACAAGCGCGCGCGCGACTTTGTTCCATGTGGCGGCGCGAGAACGTTCGGCTCATCTACTCCAACACAGCTACCAATGGCGAGGTGTTGAAGTGGATGCGGGCGCTTCTCGATGCGCTCACCATCTCACACATTCACGAACTCTCCTTCTGGATGTCCCATCGGATGGCGCGTGAATCGCTGGCGGCTTTACTGGAAAACACTGATCTGTATGTTGCGGGAGCGGACGCAGCTAAGCGGAATCTGATCGATAGCCATTCGGTCGAGTCTACGCGCGTAATTACGATTCACGACTTCATTCCGACGATGAATTACGATCTCGCCTCCGCAAAGACGAAAGGCGAACTGATCCGGCGCCAGCTCAATATCCCGGAGAGTGCGTACATTGTAGGTGCTGCGGGGACGACAGATTGGAGAAAAGGAATCGACCTTTTTGTGCATCTCGCCCGATCTGTACATGTCAGGCGACCAACCGACGTTCACTTCATTTGGGTAGGTGGGAGCCCAAAGGGTGAGCATTTCCATGAGATGCGCCACGACCTCCGGCTACTTGGCCTCGACGACAGGGTTCACTTCGTCGGCGCACGAGAGGATTACGTCGACTACATCTCGGCGTTCGATGTGTTTGCGCTCCCTTCACGGGAGGACTGCTTCCCGCTGGTAATGCTGGAAGCCGCTTGCCTGGGCAAGCCGATCGTCTGTTTCTCGGGCGCAGGCGGTGCGCCTGAATTCGTCGAGCCCGACGCCGGACGTGCGGTGCCTTATCTGGATATTGAGGGCATGGCCGGGCAGATATGCGAGATGCTGGCCCACCCAGCATTGCTGGTGTCTCTTGGCGTCAACGCGAGAGCGAAGGTTGCGCAGCAGCATGATATTGGTGTTGCAGGCCGAAAGATCTTCGAGCTCGTCTACGAAACGCTCTCGAAGGGACTGCCGGGTGCTCAAAGACCCAGCGCCAAGCAGCAATGCAATTGAATTCCATTCGAGACAGATAGTGGAAATTAAATCGGGCGGGGCACGCGAGCAGGCTCAGGTCGTGCGGGCGATCGCCTTCTATCTTCCGCAGTTTCACCCCACACCTGAGAACGACGCTTGGTGGGGGACAGGGTTCACCGAATGGCGCAACGTGACCAATGCCGTGCCGCGGTTTCCCGGGCAGTACCAACCACACTTGCCGGCCGACTTGGGCTTCTACGATCTGCGCCTGCCGGAAGTGCGCGAGGCGCAGGCAGCGCTGGCCCGTGC
>JANMMH010000712.1:0-2359 GCA_031373055.1 Rubrivivax sp.
CCGCCCTTCCCGGTCATGCAAAAGACGCAGCCCACGGCGCAGCCGAGCTGGGTCGAGACACACAGCCCGTCGCGTGGCAGCAGCACCGACTCCACCGCCTGGCCGTCTGCGAGCTGCACGAGCAAACGCGCCGAGCCGTCCTCACCTGGATGGCTGGACTGCAGACGCGCCAGGCCGCTCAGCTCGGCCGTGAGCCCGGGCAAGGCCTCACGCAGTGCCTTGGGCATGAAGTCCTCAAGGCGCCGGCGGCCACTGTCTTGCGCCATGGCTTGCGACCACAGGCGCAGCAGGCGCTCTTCATGTTTGGGCAGGGCGCCCAGCGCGCGCAGGCGTTGGCGCAAGTCGTTGATGTGCATGGCGCGTCGCGACTCAGCCGCGCGCGGCGAGGCGCATGCGCAAGCCCACCGGCGTCATGGTGAACTGCAAGCGCTCTTGCGCCTCAAGGCCGTCGGGCGTGTCGACACTTTGGATGTCGAACTGCTGCAAGAGCATGGCCATCGCGAGCTTCATCTCCAGCATCGCCAGGTAGCGCCCTGGGCAGATGCGCGGGCCGGCACCGAAGGGCATGGAGATGCGTTTGGCGCTGCTGGCCGCCGCACTGGCGCTACCGCCCACGAGCCAGCGCTCGGGTTGAAAGGCGGCGGCGTCGGGCACGTGTTGCTCGCTCACCGAGTCGTGGCGCATCAGGCTGATGACGATGATGCCGGCGGGCACCTGCACGTCGCCGATGATGGTGTCGCGCACAGTTTGCAGCGGCAGGATGGGCGCGACGGGTTTCAGGCGCATGGTCTCGTGCATGCAGGCCTCGACGAAGTCCAACTGCGCCAGCTTGTCCATCGTGAGCTCGTCGCCCGGCGCGAAGAGCGCCCGCACTTCGGCCTGCGCACGCTGCAAGGCAGCCGGGTTGCGCCACAGCAGGTGGATCATCCAGGCCAGCGTGTTGGCGGTGGTGTCTTCACCGGCCAGCAGCATGGTCAGCACGTTGCCGCTGACTTGCGCGTCGTCGATGCCGCTGTCGGCCTGATCTGCCGCAGCGATCATGGCTTCGAGCAGGTTGCGCGGGTGCTCGCGCAGGCTGGGGTCGGCGTGCATGCGCGCCCGCGCTTGCGTCACGAAGCCGTCCACAGCGGCCTTGACTTCCAACAGCGAATGCTCGAACGCGCGCACCTTGACCGTGCGCAGCCAGCGCCAGGTAGGCAGCGGCGACATGATGCGTTTGAAGAGCTCGGGGAAGAACTTGTCGAGGTGCTGCTGAATGACATCGGCGTCCGACTCCAGCGTATTGACCTCAGCACCAAAGGCCAGGCCGGCGATGGTGTCGACGGTGTAGCGCATCAGGTCGGCCTGCACGTCGACGCTTGTGCCCGCCGCAGCGGCCTTGTGCCAGCGCCCGGCGAGGCGCTGCGCCACCGACTGCATGGCCGGGAAATAACGTTTGACATGGGCGGGGTCGAAGCCCGCCATGACCATGCGCCGCTGGCGCTTCCAGGTCTCGCCGTTGGCGCCGAACAGGCCTGGCGGCAGGCCCATCTCGTCCCAAATTTCGGCCAGGCGGGTGGTGCGGCGAAAGCCGTCGGGGCGGTCGCGCAGCACGCCGGCTACGAGCTCGTGGCTGGCCACGACCATGATGTGCCGGTTCATCAAGCGCAGCTTGAAGGCGGGGCCGAAGGCCTGGCTCCAATCAAACATCTGCTGGTGCAGGCGGCTTGTGTCCATCTGCAAGGCGTTGCCCAGGACGGGCAGGCCGCGCGGGCCGGGCAGGGTGTCGTAGTGGCGAAGCGTGCGGGTGTCCATCGTTTGATTATTGCCAGAGCACGGCGGCAGGCTGCGCGTACCAGCCGTCAAGCAGGCTGGCCACGCCGGCTTCGATGCGGCTGCGCTTGATCTTCATGGTGGGCGTCAGGCAGCCGTTGTCGATGCTCCAGGGCTCGCTGGCCACCACCAACATGCGCAGCTTTTCAAAGCCGGCCAGGTCTTCGTTGACCCCGTGCAGCAGCGTGGTTAGTGCTTCTTGCACGTGGGCGCGCACGGCAGCGTCGGCCAGTTTGGGGCGCAGCGTTTCGTCCAGCACGACCATGGCATACGCCGCCTCTTGGCCCACGCCCGAGACCATCGAAAGTTCCACCATCGGGTGCGCATTCAGCTGGTTCTCGATGGGCGCGGGCGCCACGAACTTGCCCTTGGCCGTTTTGAAAAGCTCTTTCTTGCGCCCGGTGATCTTCAGCATGCCGTCGCTGGCGTACTCGCCCAGGTCGCCGGTGCGAAAGAAGCCGTCGTCGGTAAAGGCTTCGGCGTTGAGGTCGGGGCGTTTGTAGTAGCCGGCTAACTGTCCAGGTGACTTGACAAGGATTTCGCCGTC
>JANMMH010000718.1:0-7695 GCA_031373055.1 Rubrivivax sp.
CGGAATGGCCGCGCTGTTAACCACGTGCAGCACCGCCACCGTGAGGATGAAAGCCCCGAAGAACCAGTTGGCGACATAGATGTGGCGCACCTTGCGTGTGCCCAGGGTGCCGAAAAAGACGATGGCGTAGCTGACCCACACGAGGGTGATGAGGATGTCGATCGGCCATTCGAGCTCGGCGTATTCCTTGCCGCTGGTCATCCCCATGGGCAGCGTGATGGCCGCAGCCACGATCACGAGTTGCCAGCCGACGAAGGTCCACATGGCCAGTGCGGGCGCGAAAAGCCTAACCTGGCAAGTACGCTGAACCACGTGGTACGAGGTGGCGAAGAGCACCGAGCCGCCGAAGGCGAAGATCACCGCGTTGGTGTGCAGCGGGCGCAAGCGGCCATAGCTCAAAAAGGGCACGCCGAAGTTGAGCTCAGGCCACATCAGCTGCGCGGCGATGACCACGCCCACGAGCATGCCCACCACGCCCCACAGCACGGAGGCCAGCACGAAGAGGCGCACGACGCCGTCACTGTAGGTGGCTTGACTAGCTTCCTTGCCTTCGATCACCTGCGCCATCTATCCACTCCCTCGCGGCCATCGTCAAGCCGATGGCGGCGATTCTTGGCGTGGCTCGCCAGCCTCGTGTTGACCCTTGTCAAGTGCGGCGTCGCCGTCGAGGATGCGTCGGCCTTCCTCACTCAATTCGTCGAACTGCCCCTCTTGCAGCGCCCAGCCAAAGAGCCCCAGCACGGCCAGCACGAGCAGCACCGACAGCGGCACCAGGATGTAGAGGCTTTCCATTTCGTGAGCGCTTCTTAAACCCTAGCTGGAACGCGGGACGCCGCGCTCCACGCGCATGGCGTTGAGCACCACGAAGAGTGAACTCGAGGCCATGCCCAGTGCCGCCAACCAGGGCGGCAGCCAGCCCGCCAGGGCGAGCGGAATGCAGGCGGCGTTGTAGAGCGCAGCCCAGAGCAGGTTTTGCCGCACCAGATGCATGGCGCGCTGCGCAATGTGATGGGCGTCGACCAAGTCCAGTGGCCGGTTGGAGACGATCACGGCGTCGGCCTGCGCGCGCGACAGCAAGGCGCCCTGCCCCATCGCCAGCGAGACATCGGCGCGCGCCAACACCGGGGCGTCGTTGATGCCGTCGCCAACCATCAACACGGTCTCGCCAGCGGCCTGGGCAGCGGCCACCACCGCGAGCTTCATCTCCGGTGTGGCGCTGGCATGCACGTCGGCGATGCCCAGCCGCGAGGCCATGGTTGCGGCCCGCGTGGGCTCGTCACCCGAGAGCAGCGAGACCTTGATGCCGCGTGCCTGCATGGCGGCCACCGCCTGCGCGGCGCCTTCGCGCAGGCCCTCTTCGAAATGGAATCCGGCGACGCTCTGGCCCTCGCAGGCCAGCCATACCGACGCCGTCGCGTCCGCTGTTGTGCCGAGCCACGCGGCCGAGCCGAGCTGCCAGCGCTGGCCGGTTGCGTCGCGCGCGCTCAGGCCCAAGCCTGCTTGTTCTTGCACCTCGCGCCAGAGGGGCAGCGGCTCGTGGCCGTGGCTTGCAAGCGCGCGCGACAAGGGGTGTTGCGACCACTGCGCCAGGCTCGCCGAGAGTTGCAATGCCTGCGCCTCGTTGCGCTGGGCGTCGCGCATGACGACGCTGCGCAGTTGCGGCTGCGCTTGCGTCAGCGTGCCGGTTTTGTCGAAGAAGACCTGCGTCGCGCGCGCTAGTGCTTCCAGTGCGCCCAGGCGCTGCACGATGACGCCGCGCCGAGCCAGCGCTTGCGCTGCAGCCAACAGCGTGGTCGGCACCGCTAAGGACAGCGCGCAGGGGCAGGTGACGATGAGCACCGCCACCGCCACCGCCAAGGCCTGCGCGGGCTGGCCCTGCGCGACATGCCAAAGTGCGGCCGCACCGGCCGCTAGCATCACGCTCCACAGAAACGGCGCCGCCCAACGATCGGCCCAGCGCGCGGCGTCGGGCCGCTGCGACATCGCCTCACGCATGATGGCCACGATGGCTTGCAGCCGCGTGTCGCTGCCCATGCGCTCGACCACCATCTCCACCGGAGCGCCCAGGTTGATGCTGCCAGCCACGACCTCACTACCGGGCATCTTGCTGACGGCCTGCGACTCACCCGTGAGCATGGCTTCGTCAACCTCGGTGCGGCCCACGCTCACGCAGCCGTCGGCAGGGAAGGCCTGACCCACTGCGACACGCAGCTCGTCGCCTACACGCAGGCGCCGTGGACTGACCTCGCGCCACTGCGCGCCTTCGCGGCGCAGTGCGACATCCGGCAGCCGCGCCATGGCCGCTTCAAGGGAGACTGCGCTGCGTTGGCGCGCATGCATCTCAAGCCAGCGCCCGCCCAAGAGCAAGGCCACAAACATGGTGAGCGAGTCGAAGTAGACCTCTTCGCCAAGCGGCCCGCCGGGATTGAAGGTTGCCGCCGTGCCGGCCAGCATCGTGATGACGATGGCCAGCGCCACCGGCACGTCCATGCCGATGCGCCGCGTGCGCAGCGCGTGCAGTGCGCCGCTGAAGTAAGGCCGCGCCGAGAACATCACCACGGGCAGGCTCAAGACCCAGCTTCCCCAGTTCAGCAGACGGCGCATCTCCAGGCTCAAATCGCCCGGCGCGGCGAAGTACGCGGGTGCCGCGAACATCATCACTTGCGTGGCGCAAAAGGCGGCGACAAAGAGCTGCCACGTGGCCTGGCGACTCTCGCGCAGCCGCAGCGCGCGCGCTGGTGCGGCGCTGTCGGGCGCGGCGTCGTAGCCGAGGCGGCGCAAGGCCTTGACCCAGCGCGCGGGCGCCGTGCGTTCGCGCTGCCACGTCACGCTGGCGCGCTGGGCGGCGGCGTTGACCTGCACGGCCGTCACGCCGTCGATGGCCAGCAGCTCGCGCTCGATGATGCCGGCGCAGGCCGCGCAGTGCAGGCCGCTGAGCTGCAAGGTCGAGACGCCTTGGCCTGCTGGCAGCCACTGCGTGAAGGTGTCCCACTCCAGCGGGTCGTCCAGCGCTGCCAAGCTAGCGCTCATGGGAGCGTCGGCGAGCGTGAGGGTCGGTGCGTTCATGGCGGGCAGGCCACGGATAATCTAGCGGCCGCTCCCCAGGACCCCATGACTCACATCAAACCATTCACCTCGCTGCGCGTGCTGGGCGCCGCTCTTTTGCTGATGCTCAGTGCGGCCCACCTCAGCGTGCAAGCCCAAGACGGCCCGCAGCCCAGGCTGCCCACCATCGCCATCACAGCGGGCATGCATGTCATTCAAGCGGAAGTGGCGCAGTCAGGTGAGCAGCAAATGATCGGCATGATGTTTCGCCGCCAAGTGCCCGGCAACGAAGGCATGATCTTCGTCAACCCAGACGCCGGCACACGCTGCTTTTGGATGCGCAATACGCTGGTGCCGCTGACGATTGCGTTCATTGCTGACGACGGCAGCATCGTCAACCTGGCCGATATGCAGCCGCGCTCAGAGGCATCGCATTGCTCGGCCAAACCTGTGCGTTTTGCGCTGGAGATGAGCCAAGGCTGGTTTGCCAAACGCGGCATTGCGCCCGGCTTCAAACTGCGCGGCACCTTGTTCAAGAACTGAACGCGGCGGCTCGCGCAGCTATGCGGGTTCAGGCGAAGTTGGCTTCGGCAAAACCCCAGTTCACGAGCTTGTCGAAGTAGGTTTCGACGAACTTCGGGCGCAGGTTGCGGTAGTCGATGTAGTAGGCGTGTTCCCACAGGTCGACGGTGAGCAAGGCCTTGTCGCCAGTGGTCAGCGGGGTGCCGGCCGCACCCATGTTGACGATGTCGACGCTGCCGTCGGCCTTCTTCACCAGCCAGGTCCAGCTCGAGCCGAAGTTGCCCACGGCCGACTTCACGAAGGCTTCGCGAAACGCCGCCAGGCTGCCCCACTTGGCGTTGATGGCTGCGGCCAGCGCGCCGCTGGGCTCGCCGCCGCCGGCAGGCTTCATGCAGTTCCAGAAGAAGGTGTGGTTCCAGATCTGCGCCGAGTTGTTGTAGATCCCGCCGCTGCTTTTGCGCACGATGTCTTCGAGCGACATGTTCTCGAAGTCGGTGCCCTTTTGCAGGTTGTTGAGGTTCACCACGTAAGCGTTGTGGTGCTTGCCGTGGTGGTACTCCAGCGTCTCGCGGCTGTAGTGAGGCGCCAAGGAGTCGATGGCGTAAGGCAGTTCAGGCAGTTTGTGTTCCATGGGGGGTTCTCTCGAAGTGCGGCGCGGGGCGCCAAGGTAGGACCGAGGCCGATTGTAGGGACGGGGTGGCGACGCCTTCGATGCCACTGTTCATGCGACCTTGTCAGTCGCTTGGTTCTGCTTGCGGCGTGACGCTTTGGATAGCCGCCCATGCGCGGCCATCGGCCCACACCGCCTGCACGTGTTGGCCCGCCAGCAGCGCGCGCGCCGACACCACCGCTCGGCCCTGCGCGTCTTCAACCCACGCGTAGCCACGTTGCAGCACGCGCGTGGGGTCGAGTGCTTGCAAGCGGCTCTGGCGTGCCTGCCACTGCTGCGCCTGCTGTTGGCGCCAGTTGCGCGCGACGCGCAGCAAGCGTTCGGCCTGGCGCGCCACGGCCTGACGCTGTTGTGGCCAGTGCTGCTTCAGTGCTTGCGAGAGGCGGCGTTGCAGGGCAGCCAGGCGTTGCTGTTCAGCTGCCACGACGGCCGCAGGTGCGCCCAGCCGCAAGGCCGCGCGGTCCAGACGCTGGGCCTGCGTCATCAAGCTACGCGCGACGGCACGGGCCAAGGCCACAGCGCGTGCCTGCACGGCACGCATCGCCTCGTCGCGCGAGGGTGCGGCGAGCTCGGCCGCCGCCGTGGGCGTGGGTGCACGCAGGTCGGCAGCCATGTCGGCCAGCGTCACATCCGTTTCATGCCCGACGCCACACACCACGGGCAAGGCCGACGCTGCCACGGCACGCACCACACGCTCGTCGTTGAAGGCCCACAGGTCTTCCAGCGCGCCGCCGCCGCGCACAAGCAAAAGCGTTTGCACTTCCGCGCGCTGGTTGGCCAGCGCCAGGGCCGCGACCAGAGCTGCGGGCGCTTCCGCGCCTTGCACCAGGCTCGGGTAGACGATGACCCGCACCTGCGGCGCACGCCGTTGCAGCGCGCTCAGCACGTCGTGCAACGCCGCCGCTCCGAGCGATGTGATAACACCCAACGTACGTGGCTCGGTGGTGATGGGCCGCTTGCGCGACGCGTCGAATAAACCCATCTGGTCGAGGCGCGCACGCAAGCGCAAGAACTCCTCGTAAAGCGAGCCCGCGCCCACGCGGCGCATACCTTCCACCACCAGCTGCAATTCACCCCGTGGCTCGTAAACGCCAAGACGGCCGCGCAGCTCGACTTGCTGGCCGTCGGTGGGCGCAAAGTCAAGCAGCATCGCGGCGCGGCGGAACATCGCGCAGCGCACCAGAGCCGCCACGCCGTCAGCGTCTTTCAATGAGAAGTAACAGTGGCCACTGGCCGCGCGCGAAAAACCGCTGAGCTCGCCACGCACCGCCACCGCCGCAAAACGCGCGCTGATGGCGTCGCGAGTGGCCAGCAGCAAGGCTGCGACCCCCCAGACTGTTGGCGCCGCCACGCCGGCAAGGGGCTCATCCATCGATTGGCCCTCTGAATTCGAGGGGGTAGAACTCCACAGGCGCGCCAATGCTGGTCAAAACCACTGTCAAGCATGGGTTGCTCATCATGACTTCACGCAAGTGTTTGATTCATAGAGAAAAAAGAATGCTACAAAATGAGGCACATAGAAATGTATGGCAACGGGCGGGTCGCTTGGCACCGCCAACGGCGGCTTCTCCACAAAGTTATCCACAGATTTGGGTAGGCGGCGCCGATGTCGCATCGCCGCCGCAGCCACGCCAGCGAGGCAAAAAGCTTCGGACATAATCCGCGCCCGAGGCAACCCTGCCTGCGAGGACCCTCTTGCTTTCCATCATACAAGCGGCCGGTTGGCCGATCTGGCCCTTGCTGCTGTGCTCGATCATCGCTTTGGCGCTGGTCATCGAGCGCTTCTACTACCTGCGTTCAAGCCGCGTGGCGCCGCCCAAGCTGCTGGACGAAGTCATCACCGTCACGCGCACCAACCTGCCCGGTGCCGACGTCGTGAACAAGCTCGCCGCGAGCTCGGTGCTGGGCAGTGTGTTCGCCGCCGGCCTGCGCAGCGTCATCGCCGAGCCGCGCATCAGCGAAGAGGCGTTGCGGCAGACGTTTGAGAACGCCGGGCGCGAGGCCGTGCACCGCAGCGAGCGCTACCTCAACGCCATTGCCACCATTGCCTCGGCCGCGCCGCTGCTCGGCTTGCTGGGCACCGTCATCGGCATGATCGAAATCTTCGGCGCGCAGTCGCCCACGGGCGGCAGCAACCCGCAGCAGATGGCGCATGGCATCTCGGTGGCGCTCTACAACACAGCCTTCGGTTTGATCATCGCCATCCCCTCGCTGATGTGCTATCGCTACTTTCGCGGCCGGGTGGATGAATTCCAGCTCGGCATGGAACTGGCGGCTGAGCGCCTGGTGCCGCACCTGATGCGCTTTGCCGTGCGCGCGCCGGCGACTGCGTGACGATTGCGACGATGAAGTTTTCACGCCGCCGCCTGGACGAGCCCGAGATCAACCTGATCCCGTTCATCGACGTGCTCTTGGTGGTGTTGATCTTCCTCATGCTCTCGACCACCTACTCGCGCTTCACCGAGCTGCAGATCAACCTGCCCACGGCCGACGCCGAGAGGCTGCGCGAGCGGCCTACCGAAGTAATCGTCGCCGTCTCGGGGGACGGCCGCTACGCCATCAACCGCAGCGCGGTGGACGGGCGCAGCGTTGAAGTGCTCACGGCCGCGCTGAGTGCCGCCGCAGGTGGCCGCGCCGACAGCGTCGTGATCATCACCGCCGACGCCACCACGGCGCACCAGGCCGTGGTGAACGTGCTCGACGCGGCGCGCCGCGCGGGCTTGAGCCGCCTGACCTTCGCGGCGCAAAGCAGCCCGAACGGGCGCTGAGGCTGCAAGCGGCGTGCTGCCGCAACGCGTGCCCTCCATGACCTTGCGTAACCGTGTTTCTGAGCGCTTGATGCGCGCGTGGTGGGCACCGCAACCCACGCTGCTGGCGCAGCTGCTGCGGCCACTGTCGTGGCTTTACCGAGGCTTGTTTCGGCTCACGCAGTCGCGCGCCAAGCCTGAACCACTGCCGGTGCCGGTGATCGTCGTCGGCAACCTCATCGTCGGCGGTGCTGGCAAGACGCCCACCGTGATCGCGCTGGTGCGCGCCCTGCGCGCTGCCGGCTGGCACCCTGGCGTGATCTCGCGGGGCTACGGCCGCCACAGCGATGCCCCTCAGGTCGTGAACGCTGACGCGCCGGCCAGTGCAGTCGGCGACGAGCCAGCGCTCATCGCGCGCGCCACGGCCGCACCGACATGGGTCGGCCGCCGGCGTGCCGAGACCGCGCGACGCCTGTGCGCCGCGCACGCGCAGGTCGACGTCATCGTCAGCGACGACGGCCTGCAACACGCCGCGCTGGCGCGTCAGCTCGACGTGCTGGTCTTCGACGAACGCGGCATTGGCAACGGGCTACTTCTTCCGGCGGGCCCACTGCGCGAACCAATGTGGCGCACGCTAACGCCCAACGCGAGCGTTCTCTACAACGCGGCCGCGCCATCAACAGCGCTGCCAGGCTTGCTGATTGCGCGCCG
>JANMMH010000743.1:0-2387 GCA_031373055.1 Rubrivivax sp.
GTCACGGGTGGCGTCGCGGGCGGGCGGGCGCGGCGCCGGCGCGTTGGGCATGCGTTCAGGCTCGGGCGCAGGCAGGGCAGCGGCACGCGCCTCCGTCCGCGCCTTCAAGCTCGTATCGCGCCGCGGCGCGGTATTGGCACGCACGGGCCGGCGCTGCGGGTCACGCGCGGGGGCTTTGGGTTTGACACTGAGTTTGGGTCGGTCGGTCACAAGGGGATTGGACCATGAGTGCAAACCTAGAATCGCCCGCTCGCACTGAGCCCAGTGCATCGCATGAAGCCCCAAGGACCCGTCATGGCCATCTACCAACTCGGCGACGACCGCCCCCGCCTCCACGCCACCGCCTGGGTCGCTGAAAGCGCCGATGTCATCGGCCGCGTCGAGCTGATGGAGCACGCCAGCGTCTGGTACGGCGCGGTGCTGCGCGGCGACAACGAGTGGATCACCATCGGCGCGCGCAGCAACGTGCAAGACGGCTCGATGCTGCATACCGACATGGGTTTCCCCATGCTGTTGGGCAGTGATGTGACCATCGGCCACCACGTCATGCTGCACGGCTGCACGGTGGGCGACGGCACGCTCATCGGCATCAAGTCGGTGCTGCTCAATGGCGCCAAGATCGGCAAGAACTGCATCGTCGGCGCAGGCTCGCTGGTGACCGAAGGCAAAGAATTTCCCGACGGCTGCCTGATCGTCGGCAGCCCGGCCAAGCTGGTGCGCATGCTCTCGCAGGAGCAGATCACGCGCATGTCGGGCGCGGCGGGGCACTATGTCGACAACGCGCCGCGCCACCGCGATTCGGTCAAGCGCATTGGCTGAAGCGGCGCGATGTCCGAGCTCACCAAATTCCTCTTCGACGGTCTGCCCGTGCGCGGCATGCTCGTGCGCCTGACCGACAGTTGGCAGGAAGCCCTGCGCCGGCGCGCGACGGTGGGCGCTTTCGCCCCCGAAGTGCGCCAGCTTCTTGGTGAGATGTCGGCCGCGGGCGTGCTGATGCAGGCCAACATCAAGTTCAACGGCGCGCTGATCCTGCAGCTGCACGGCGACGGGCCGGTGAAGCTGGCCGTCACCGAAGTGCAGCCCGAGCTGAGCTTTCGCAGCACCGCCAAGATCGTGGGTGAGGTGCCGGCTAACGCCCAACTGGAGGCGATGCTCAACCCTCACGGCCAGGGCCGCTGCGCCATCACGCTGGACCCGCTGGACAAGCTGCCAGGCCAGCAGCCTTATCAAGGTGTGGTGCCATTGCATGGTGACCAGCGCGAGCCGCTGCAACAAGTGTCGCAAGTGCTGGAGCACTACATGCTGCAAAGCGAGCAGCTCGACACGCGCCTGGTGCTGGCCGCCAGCGACGAGGTGGCCGCGGGCATCCTGATCCAGCGGCTGCCGGTGGAAGGGGCGGCTAACCTGCAAGGTAAGCGCAATGAAGACGACATCGGCCTGTCCGAGGCCTTCCACCGCATTGCCATGCTCACCGCCACGATGACACGCGACGAGCTGCTGACGTTGCCCACGCAAGACATCCTGCACCGCCTGTATTGGCAAGAGCCGCTGCGCGTGTTCGAGCCACTGCAGCCGCGCTTCGCCTGCCGCTGCTCACGCGAGCGCGTGCGCGGCATGCTCACCACGCTGGGCCGCGAAGAGAGCGACAGCCTCATTGAAGAGCGCGGCCTGGTGGAAGTCGGCTGCGACTTCTGCGGCTTGCACTACCGCTTCGACGCGGTCGACGTCGGCGAGATGTTTACCCCCGCGCGCGAAAAACCCCCGGGGCCGGCGGCGGTGCAGTGAGCTGCCTGTCTGCCCGTCCATCTATCCATCCTCACCTCAGAAGAATCACACCATGAAGATCGCATTTCTCGGCACCGGCCTGATGGGCTCGGGCTTCGTTCGCCGCATGTTGACCCAGGGCCACGAGGTCCACGTCTGGAACCGCAGTGCGGCCAAAGCGAAGGCGCTGCAGGCCGATGGTGCGAAGGCGTTCGACGACGCGGCCGCAGCTGTCGCGGGTGTCGATCGCATCCACCTCTCACTGGCCGACGACGCCTCGGTCGACGCCGTGCTGGAGCCGCTGGTGCCACATTTGCCTCAGGGCGCGTGGATCGTTGACCACACCACCACTGCCGTCACCACCACGGCCGCACGCGTGGCGCGCTGGGACGCACGCGGCTACCGCTTCGTGCACGCCCCCGTCTTCATGGGCCCGGCGAACGCGCAAGAAGGCACGGGGTTGATGCTGGTCTCAGGCGTGCAAGACCGCCACGACGCGTTGCTTGCCGCGCTGCAAACGATGACCGGCAAGGTCGTCTACTTCGGCCCGGTGCCCGAGCGCGCTGCGGCGTTCAAGCTCTTTGGCAACCTCACGCTGATCGGCCTCTTGGGTGTGCTCGGCG
>JANMMH010000769.1:0-3597 GCA_031373055.1 Rubrivivax sp.
TCATGGTTGGGTAGACGTAGCTGATGCGGCCGTCAAAGGCTTCGTTCGGGTAGGCCGTCGTCGTGACGCGTGCTTTGGCGCCTTCGCGCACGCTGGCGATGTCTTGTTCCGACAGCTCGGCAACGACCCACAGCGCCGACAAATCGGTGACTTGGTAGAGCATCTCGCCAGGCATGAAACGCATGCCGGCCAGCGCCTTTTTCTCGGTCACGATGCCCGACGCTGGCGAAACAAACGTGACCGTGCGCTGCACCTGGCTGGTGTTCATCAAGGCACCGATGTGCGTGGACGAAAGATCCCAGTTGCGCAAGCGCGCGAGGCTCGACTCGGCCAGCTGCTTCATGCTCGCCTGCGCCTCGGTGCCGGCGTCTTTCATGCTCGCGATGCCCTGCACAGCAATCGCGTATTCACGTTGCGCCGCCACCAACTCGGGGCTGTAGGCCTCAAAGAGTGCCTGCCCTTTGGCGACGCTCTGGCCGGTGGCGTTGACATGCAGGCGCTCAACATAGCCTTCGAACTTCGCCGTCACGGTGGCGACACGGCGCTCGTCGGCTTCCACGCGGCCCGCCGCCCGCACGGTCTTGCCGAGCAAACGCATGGCCGCAGCTTCACTGCGCACGCCGAGCTTTTGAACCTTCTCGGTGCTGATGCGCACGAGCCCGCGCGTCGCGGTTTCGCCGGGCGCCGCCGCCTCGTCTTCCCCTGCATAGACGGCGATGTAGTCCATGCCCATCGGGTCTTTCTTCGGCGTTGGCGAGGTGTCGGCCAGACCCATGGGGTTGCGGTAGTAGAGCAGCTTGCGCGCGGCGGGCGCTGAAGCCGCTGCGGTGGTGGCCATAGCGCCTTCGCTGGTCCGCGTGCGCGCGCCGAGCCAGAAGCTGCCCGCGCCGACTGTGGCGAGCACGGCGATGGCCAATGCAGTGATGGATGCCTTCACAGATCGTCTCCCACAAGGCGTTCGATGTCGGCCAGGCGCAGCTGCGCCTCGACCTCGGACTTCAGCAGTTCCTGGCGTGCGCGGCGAATCTGGCGCTGCGCTTCGAGCAAGCTCGCGAAGTCGACCTTGCCACTCTCGTAGCCTGCGCGTGCCGACTGCAAGCTCAGCTGCGACTGCGGCAGCAACTCGGTGCGCAGCAGTGCCTGTGTGCGCCGCGCGGCGTCGAAGGCAAAGAGATTGGCGGCGAGCTCGCCGCGCAGCTGCTGCGCCAAGGCCTCGCTGCGCGCGAGCGCCGCGCTGACCATCAACTCGGCCTCACGTTCCTGCGCGCGGCGTGACTCCTTCTGCAGCGGAATGTTCATCTCAAACATCAAACCCCAGCTCGTGATGCGAGAGCGCATTTGCGTTGGGAACACGCCGACCTGGAAGTCGGGGGTGCGGTTGCGCTCTATCAGCTCGCGGCTCTTTTGCGCGCTGGCCAGGCGCGCCGCTTCGGCTTGCAGTTGCGCGTTGCCGGCCTGTGTGCGCTGCGTCAACGCGGGTGCATCGGACGCGGTCAGCGTGGGCAACGCGCGCAGCTGCTGTGCCTCGGCCAAGGATGCGGCCGCATCGCGCCCGATCAGCGCGTTCAGGCGCGCGTGCAGCTGGCGCTTTTCTTGCTCGAACATGATCAGCTCGGAGCGCATCGCCGTCTGTTCAAGCTGCGCGCGAATGGCGTCTTGCTGTGTCCCAAGGCCCGAGGCATATCGCGCCAAGGCGACCTGTTCCAGACTGCGCATGAGGTCAATCAACTCAAGTGTTAGCCGCGCATTGCTACTAGCGCGGTAACTCTCGGCGAAGCTGGTCTTGATACGCGCGGCGAGCTCCGCCCACGTCGTGCCCACGCGCGCACCGGCTTGCGCCGCGTCGGCCGCCGCGAGGTCACGCCGCAGATCACGTTTGCCCCAGCCGGGCAGCGCCTGCATCAGCGTGTAGCGCGTCTCGCCCACGCGCGCAGGCAGCAGGTTGGGAGAAGAGTCGCTGCCGTAGTTGTTGATGTTCATCAGCTCGACGCGCACCACGGGGTCGGGCAACGCGGCGGCGCTTGTGATGCGCTGCGCGGCAGCGTCGGCTTCATGGCGCATGGTGCTGAGCTCGGCACTGCTGGTGCGCGCGAAGTCGAGCAGGCCTTGCAGGTTGCTGCCAAGCGCGGCGTCTTGGGCGGCCCCCGACGCGGCGGCGACGGCAAAGCACAGGGTCAGCAGGCGCAACCACGGCAGGCCACGAGACGCGCGCCCAGCGCACTCACTTGCACGTGTTTGAGTTCGGTTGTCGGACATGGGTTCGACTCATCGGTGGGCGCCCCGCACGTTCGGCGCAGGCGCATCGGTTGTCAGGGGCTTGCGGTGGCGCGCAAAGGCCACCGCAGGCTGCTGCACGGGCCCACGCCGCGCATCGCGCGGGCGGGCCCGGCCCAGGCGCTATAGCGCCAGACGCAATAAGGTCAGCGTGATCGCTGGCGGCGCCAGGCCACCTTCACCGCGCGGCCACAGCGGCTGCGGCGCCGCGCGCGTGGGCACCGGCATCGCCGTCAGCGCAGGGTGTAGCGGCATGGCGTGGGCCAAGCCGGCGTCGAGGCTGAGCTTTTGTTGCGGCACCGACATCGACGATTTTTCGCAGAAGTCGTGGCAGTTCAGGCTTGCTGCGGATTGGCAGCCGACGTCGACAACGTCCTGTTGTTCCACTGCCGCGGCATCACGCGCCGCCACACCGTGGCCGAGGCAGGCGTTGACGACCCCCGAGCCCAGGCCGAACAGGCACAGCATCACCACGCAAGCGGCCCAACGGCGCAACTGGTAGCGGTGTTTGAACATCGGCATGCCCACAGCATAGCGCGCGCCTGCACAGCGGCGCCAGCCCCGCCGGCGTGCCCGCCTATCGGCAGTTGACCTGCGTCAACGCCGCCCCATGGCCGGCCGTGTTTCGATGCGCGGCCACGTTGATGAAGGGGCCACACCATGGACATCGTTGCGCACGCGCTGTGGGCCGGGGCCGGCTTGGCGGCGCTGCGCCGCACCCGTGCCGTGCCCCAGCGCCAGCTGCTTGCCGGCATGGGCCTGGCTGCGCTTCCCGATGTCATGCACGTGCTGCCCGGCCTGGCCTGGTGGCTTTTGGGCCAAGGCAGCTTTGCCAGCGTGCATGGCTACGCGCTGGCGCTGCCGGGTGCCGAGCCCGCCGGGCCACCCATGGTCGAGCTGTGGGCGCACCACTTGCATTGCACCATGCACAGCGCCATCGTCGCCGCCTTGCTAACGTTGATGGTGTGGGCCATAACGCGAGCCTTCTGGCTGCCGCTCTTGGGCTGGTGGTCGCACATCGTGATCGATGTGCCCACGCATTCGGCCGACTTTTACCCCTCGCCCGTGCTCTACCCGCTGACGCAGCGTGGCTTTGACGGTTTGGCCTGGAACACGCCGTGGTTCGTGGTGGTGAACTACGCGGCGTTGGCGCTGGTGCTTGCGTGGCTGTGGTGGACTAGAACCACCAGGGCGACGCCTCAGCCTCGTTGATGAGCAGCGCCTGTTGCCGATAAAAACGCATCAGGCTCGCCGGCCCCATGCGCGAGCGGCCCAGGCCGGTGCGGTTGAACGACTGTTTGGCGCCGGGGGGCAGCAGGGCGG
>JANMMH010000771.1:0-3562 GCA_031373055.1 Rubrivivax sp.
ACTTCTTAGTACATTCACCGGACATGTCTGCCTTCCCTCTCTCGATCGATGTGCCGCCCTTCCGCTTCAGCGGCGTGGTCTACGGTGCGCTCTTGAACCACGCGCCCGAACTGCTGGCACTCGGCGCGGCAGTCGATCAGCCGCCCTACAAAGCCGCGCCGCGTGCGCCGGTGTTGCAGGTCAAGCCGCGCAATACGCTGGGGGGGGAGGGCGATGCGATCGAAGTGCCGCAGGGCGTGAGCGCGCTGGTGATGGGCGCGACGCTGGGCATCGTCATGGCGCGCACGGCTTGCGGTGTTGACGCGCCCAACGCGCTGGAATTCGTGGCCGGCTACACCATCGTCAACGACGTGTTCGTTCCCGTGCCGAACCATTACCGGCCTTCGGTGCGGCTGCGTGCGCGCGATGGTTTTTGCCCCATCAGCGCCAAGGTGCGCATGCCGGGTGGCGCCGATGCGCTGCGCGTTGAAGTGCATATCGACGGCCAGCTCGTGCAGCAAACCACCACCGGTGATCGGGTGCGCAATGTGGCCAAGCTCATCGTCGACGTTAGCGAATTCGTGACGCTGCAAGCGGGTGACGTGCTGCTCCTGGGTGCGAGCGCCGATGCGCCGCTGGCGCGCGCCGGACAGCAGGTCGAGATACGCATCGAGCGCTTGGGCAGCTTGCGCAACCACCTGGTCGAGGCCGCAGCATGAGGACCGCTCGTTTGGCCTATGCCGGCGCCGTGCACAGCGCCACGCCGTATGCCGACGGCGTGATGCTCGCCAATGGCCGCGTGCTGGCCGAAGACGCCGTCGTATGGCTGCCGCCGTTTGAAGTCGGCAGCATCATCGCGCTGGGTTTGAACTACGCCGACCATGTCAAGGAGCTGGCCAAAGAGCTCAGCACCAACAGCAAAGATGAGCCGCTGGTGTTCCTCAAAGGGCCGGGCGCCGTGGTCGGCCACCGTGGACAGACGCGCCGGCCAGCGGGTGTGGCCTTCATGCACTACGAATGTGAACTGGCGGTGGTCATCGGCAAGACCGCGAAGAAGGTCAAGCGCGTCGATGCTTTGCAGCATGTCGCCGGCTACACCGTGTGCAACGACTACGCCGTGCGTGACTATCTGGAGAACTGGTATCGGCCCAACCTGCGCGTGAAAAACCGCGATGGTGCGACGGCCCTGGGCCCTTGGCTCGTAGACGCGGCCGACGTGGGCGACCCGCAGCAGCTGGGCCTGCGCACACTGGTCAATGGCCAGCTCACACAGCAAGGCCACACCTCCAACATGATCAACGACGTGGCCTCGTTGATCGAGTACCTGAGTGAATTCATGACGCTGCAAGCTGGCGACGTGATCTTGACCGGCACGCCCGAGGGCGTGGTCAACGTGGGCGTGGGCGACGAGGTGGTGTGTGAGATCGACCGCGTGGGCCGCCTCGTCAACACCATCGTCGAAGCATGAAGGGAAGCAGCATGCACAAAGGATCCTGTCTTTGCGGTGACATAACGTTTGAAGTAACGGGTGAACTGGAGCCGGCCATCGCCTGCCATTGCACGCAATGCCGTAAGCAAACGGGCCACTACTTCGCGTCAAGCGACGTGCCGCGTGCAGCGCTCAAGGTCAGTGGTGACGTGAGCTGGTACGCCTCGTCAGAAAAAGTGCACCGAGGCTTTTGCAGCCGTTGCGGCTCCACGCTCTTCTGGGACCCGATCCGCAAAGACCGCATCGCCATCGCATTGGGCGCCTTCGACACGCCGACGCAGACCAAGTTGAAGATGCACATCTTTGTCGCCAGCAAAGGCGACTACTACGACATCGGCGACGGCTTGCCGCAGAACGATCGCTGACCACCATGCCCATCCATCACCTCATCAACGGCCAGGCCGTCGCCAGCCGCGACACCTTTCAAAGCATCAACCCCGCCACGCAGGAGCAGCTGGCCGAGGTCTCCGCAGGCGGCGAGGCGGAGGTCCACGCAGCGGTGGCTGCCGCCAAGGCTGCGTTCCCAAAATGGGCCGGCCTGCCCGCGACCGAGCGCGCGCGCCTGATGCGCAAACTCGGCGAGCTCATCCGCGTGCATGTGCCCGACATCGCGCGCACCGAGACCATGGACACCGGCCAGCCCGTCGCACAAACGGGCAAGCAGCTGATCCCCCGCGCGGCCGACAACTTCGACTACTTCGCGGAGATGTGCACGCGTGTCGACGGCCACACCTACCCGACACCCACGCACCTGAACTACACGCTCTTCCACCCGGTGGGCGTGTGCGCGCTCATCAGCCCGTGGAACGTGCCCTTCATGACGGCGACGTGGAAGACCGCACCCTGCCTCGCCTTCGGCAACACGGCCGTGCTGAAGATGAGCGAGCTCAGCCCCATGAGCGCGGCGCGGCTGGGTGAGCTTGCGATGGAGGCGGGCATCCCCGCCGGGGTGCTCAACATCGTGCACGGCACCGGACGCGACGCCGGCGAGCCGCTGTGCCGCCACCCCGATGTGCGCGCGATCTCCTTCACCGGTTCCACCCTCACCGGCAACCGCATCGTGCAGTCGGCGGGGCTGAAAAAGTTCAGCATGGAACTCGGCGGCAAGAGCCCCTTCGTGATCTTCGACGACGCCGACCTGGCGCGCGCGCTCGACGCTGCTATCTTCATGATCTTCAGCAACAACGGCGAGCGCTGCACCGCCGGCAGCCGCATCCTCGTGCAGCAAACCATTTACGCCGACTTTGTAGCGAAATTTGTCGAACGCGCGAAACGCATCAAGGTCGGCGACCCGCTCGATGAAACCACCACCATCGGGCCGATGATCAGCGCGGCGCACCTGGCCAAGGTGCGCGGCTACATCGAGTTCGGTCCCAAGGAGGGCGCCACGCTCTTGTGCGGTGGTGTCGATGCGCCCGAGCTGCCCGCGCACCTGCAGCGCGGCAACTTCGTCAAGCCGACGGTCTTTGCCGATGTCGACAACCGCATGCGCATCGCGCAAGAAGAAATCTTCGGGCCGGTGGCTTGCTTGATCCCCTTCAGCGACGAGGCCGACGCCATCGCCAAGAGCAACGACATCGCCTACGGCTTGTCGAGCTACGTCTGGACCGAAAACCTCGGCCGTGCGCACCGCGTGGCCGCCGCGGTCGATGCCGGCATGTGTTTTGTTAACAGCCAAAATGTGCGTGATCTGCGCCAGCCTTTTGGTGGCACCAAGGCCAGCGGCACGGGGCGCGAAGGCGGCACCTGGAGCTACGAAGTCTTCCTTGAGCCGAAGAACGTGGCGGTGTCACTCGGCCAGCACCACATCCCACACTGGGGGGTCTGAACATGGGCAAGCTTGCCTTGGCCGCCAAGATCACCCACGTGCCATCGCTCTACTTGAGCGAGCAGGACGGCCCGCACAAAGGCTGCCGCCAGGCGGCGATTGACGGCCACCATGAAATCGGCCGTCGCTGCCGCGCACTCGGCGTCGACACCATCGTGGTCTTTGACGTGCACTGGCTCGTCAACAGCGAGTACCACGTCAACTGCGCGCCGCGCTTCAAGGGCGTCTACACCAGCAACGAGTTGCCGCACTTCATCAGCAACATG
>JANMMH010000781.1:0-26117 GCA_031373055.1 Rubrivivax sp.
CGCCGAGATCGCGCGCGTGCCCGAAGACATGCGCGGCTACGGCCATGTCAAGGCGCGTCACGTCACGGCCGCCCGCATCAAGTGGAATGCGTTGATGACGCGTTGGCGCGCTGTGGCCTGAACCAAACCGTTGACGAACGAGGAAACCACCCATGCCCCGCATCGTGATCGCCCTTTACCGCCCCAAGCCGGGCCAGGAGGCTGCGCTGATGGCCGAAGTGCGCAACCATGTGCCCGCCCTGCAAGCGCTGGGACTGGCCACAACACGCACACCCATGACCATGCGTGCCAGCGACGGCACGGTGCTTGAAGTGTTCGAGTGGGCCTCGCAAGATGCGATTGACCGCGCGCACCACGACCCCACCGTGGCGGCGATATGGCGGCGCTTTGGCGCGGCCTGCGACTTCGTGCAACTGGGCTCGCTGGCTGAAGCCACGCAGATGTTCCCCGACTTCGAGCCGCTGTGATCGGTGCGCCGCTGTGGGCGGCGGCGCGCCTGCGCAGCGTGGCGCGTGTGCCCTTTGTCGTCGATGGGCGCCGGGTCGGCTCGGTCGCTGTGGCCCACCTGCCAGCGTTACAGGCGCTGCGCCATGTCGACCATGAGCTTCACGTCAGCCCGTGTCAGGTCGAACTGCGAACACCCGTCACCGAGCGCAACGCCGTGCTCGCCGCGATGCACGCGCAGCTGCACGAGCAAGGCCACATCCTGGCCTGGCGCGACGAGACCTATGCCCTGCGCGACCCCGCCACGCTTGAACCCCTGGCCTTGATAGAACGCGCCGCAGCACGTTTCTGGGGAGTGCTTACCTTCGGCGCGCATGCCACGGGCTATGTCGCCGACGCGCAAGGCCGCCCTACGCAGCTGTGGATCGCCCGGCGCTCGCCGTTAAAGGCCACCGACCCTGGCTTGCTCGACAACCTCATCGGCGCGGGCGTGCCGCACGACCAGACGCCGCGCCAAGCCTTGCTGCGCGAAGCCTGGGAAGAGGCCGGGCTCACGCCGACCCACGCCGACAAGGCGGTGGCCGTCGGCACGATCGAGCTGCACCGCGACGTTGCCGAGGGCCTGCAATACGAGTGGCTCTACAGCTTCGATCTGGCCTTGCCGGCGGGCCTGGCGCCGAAGAACCAAGACGGTGAAGTGGCCAGCTTTGAGCTGATGTCGCCGCAGCGCGTGCTAGCGCTGTTGACCCCCCAGACGATGACGCTCGACGCCGCACTGGTCACCTTTGACTTCCTTGTGCGCTACCGGCTCACTGACAAGGCCGAACGTTCCTGAGCGCCAACCCATGACGCCGTCAGTCCACACGATGGAATTGGTCATGACAGTTTCACCCAGCCCTGGCCGCACACCACGGGTTAACCCCCGTTCCTGCGGATTTGCGTTGCAAACGATAGTGCGCGGCTAGCTTTCACACACCCCCGTACGGAGACACAACATGACCGAAGCCAAGAAGCCCGCCGCACCCGCGCCGCGCCGCAAGTTCCTGCAAAACGCTGCCGCCGCTGCCGTTGGTACCACGGCCATGGCCACCCCGCTGGTCGCCTCGGCGCAGCCGGTGAGCCTGCGTTTCCAGAGCACCTGGCCGTCGAAGGACATCTTCCACGAGTACGCGCAAGACTTCGCCAAGAAGGTCAACGACATGACCGGCGGCGAACTCAAGATTGAAGTGCTGCCGGCCGGCTCGGTGGTGCCCGCCTTTGGCCTGCTCGACGCTGTGTCCAAAGGCACGCTCGACGGCGGCCACGGCGTGCTGGGCTACAACTACGGCAAGCAAAACGCGCTGGCGCTTTGGAACTCGGGCCCGGCTTTCGGCATGGACGCCAACATGCTGCTGTCATGGCACAAGTACGGCGGTGGCCAGGAACTGCTGAACAAGCTCTACACCTCCATCGGCGGCAACGTCGTGTCCTTTCTGTACGGCCCGATGGCCACGCAGCCGCTGGGCTGGTTCAAGAAGCCCATCACCAAGTCGGCCGATTTCAAGGGCCTGAAGTTCCGCACCAACGGCCTGGCAATTGACCTCTTCAACGCCATGGGCGCAGCCGTGAACGCGCTGCCCGGCGGCGAAATCGTGCCGGCTATGGACCGCGGCTTGCTTGACGGCGCCGAGTTCAACAACGCCAGCTCTGACCGCCTGCTCGGCTTCCCCGACGTCTCCAAGGTGTGCATGCTTCAAAGCTACCACCAGAGCGCCGAGACCTTCGAGATCACCTTCAACAAGACCAAGTACGAAGGCCTGCCCGCGAAGATGAAAGCCATCATCGCGCACGCCGTGGAAGCTGCGTCTGCCGACATGTCCTGGAAGGCCATCGACCGCTACTCCAAGGACTACATCGAGCTGCAGACCAAGGACAAGGTCAAGTTCTACAAGACCCCCGACGCCATTCTTCAGGACCAGCTCACGCTGTGGACGGCCATCCTTGAGCGCAAGTCGGCCGAGAACCCGCTGTTCAAGGAAATCGTCGAATCGCAGAAGGCTTTCGCCGAACGCGCGGTCAAGTGGGATCAGGACACTTACGTCAGTCGTCGCATGGCGGTGAACCACTTCTTCGGCGCCAAGAAGGCTGAGCCGAAGAAGGCCTGATTTTCTTTTTCCGGTTTTGCATCAGCCATCCGAGCCTGGCTCGGGTGGCTGATCTGCTTCTGAACAGGCTCAGCCATGCAGCAATTGCTTTTGACGGTCGACAGGCTCAGCACCTACGTCGGCCAGGCGTTTTCTTGGCTGATCGTGGCCCTGACCTTGATGATCTCGTGGGAGGTCTACTCGCGCTACGCGCTGGACGCCCCGCATGCGTGGGCGTTCGACGTCATGATCATCCTGTACGGCACGCTGTTCATGATGGCCGGCGCCTACACCTTGGCCAAGGCCGGGCATGTGCGTGGTGACGTGCTCTACGGCTTCTTTAAGCCGCGCACGCAGGCCACCATCGACCTCATCCTGTACGTGCTGTTCTTCATGCCGGGTGTCTTCGCGCTGACCTACGCCGGCTACTTTTTCGCCGCCGAATCCTGGGCTGTGAACGAGCACTCCAGTATCACCGCCAGCGGCCCGCCGCTCTATCACTTCAAGTCGATGCTGCCGCTGGCCGGCGCCTTTCTGCTCTTGCAGGGCATCGTCGAAATCATCCGCTGCGTGATCTGCATTCAGCAGGGTGCATGGCCTTCACGCGAGCAAGACGTGGAAGAAGTCGACGTCGACAAACTCAAGGAAATGGTCCACGTGAAAGACGAAGACATCGCCAAGCTCGACCAGTTCGTGGCACCCCATCCCAAGACCAACGGCGGCACGAAATGAAGATCCGCAAAGAACTTTGGTTCGGCTTTTCGCTGATGGCGATCATCCTGACCGCCGTCATCATCTTCACACCCTGGGCCGGCTTCACCGACGGCCATTTGAGCCACGACGACCTCGGCGCCCTGGGCCTCTTGATGCTCGGGCTGATCGTGGTGGCCATCATGCTGGGCTTCCCCACGGCGTTCACGCTGATGGGTATGGGCGTTTTCTTCGGCTGGATCGCCTACCGCGCCGTCAACCCGGCGTTGGCCACGCAGCAGATTCTTGACCTGATGGTGCAGCGCGCGTATTCGGTGATGTCCAACGACGTGCTCATCGCGATCCCGCTCTTCGTCTTCATGGGCTACCTGGTCGAGCGCGCCAACCTGATCGAAAAGCTCTTCAAGAGCCTGCACCTGTCGCTGGCGCGAGTGCCCGGCGCGCTGGCCGTGGCCACCATCGTCACCTGCGCGATCTTTGCCACCGCCACCGGCATCGTCGGCGCCGTCGTCACACTGATGGGCCTGCTGGCCTTGCCGGCGATGCTGCGTGCCGGCTATGACATCCGCCTGGCCGCAGGCGCCATCACGGCGGGCGGTTGCCTGGGCATCCTGATTCCGCCCTCGGTGCTGCTCATCGTCTATGGCGCCACGGCTGGCGTCTCGGTCGTCAAGCTCTACGCCGGTGCCTTCTTTCCCGGCATCATGCTGGCGGGCTTGTATGTCGGCTATGTCATCATCCTTGCCAAGTGGAAGCCGCATCTGGCGCCGCCGCTGGCCGAGAGCGAGCGCACCGTGCCGCTGCCCGCTATGGCGCAGGCCCTGAGCTCGCGCAACCGCAACGCGCTGGCAGGGCTCTTCGCGGCGCTGCGCAACCCGGCGTTTCCCAAGGGGGCGGTGTTCGGGCAGCTGCTCGTGTCATTGCTGCCGGCGATCGCTATCGTGGCGCTGCTGGTGCTGATGTACAGCAGCTCGACCGCGCCTGCTGCGGTGGTCGACACCACCGGCCTGGTGCAGTCCGGTGGCGCGATCGGTATGACCGAAGAGAAGCCCGCCGAAGCCTCGGGTGTGCAAGAGCCGCCGCAAGAAGTGGGCGGTGTGCAAGAGCCACCCAAAGAAGCGGGCGACCTCAAAGAGCCGCCGGCCGAACCGGGCCAGGCTGCGTCGGCGTCTGCATCGACCGTCGCTGCAACGGCGGCACCCGTCGCGGCAACGACAGCACCTGCAACGCCGGCCGCACCCGCCGCCGAAGCCGCGCGCGTGCCTGCACCTACCTGGTATTGGATCGTCTTCGGCGGCGGCATGGCCGGCCTTCTGCTTATCAACTGGTTGATGAGCTGGCAGCGACTTGAGATCTTCAAGATGCTGCTGGCCTCGTTCTTCCCGCTGGCGGTGATGATCATCGCCGTGCTCGGCTCGATCGTCTTCGGCCTGGCCACGCCCACCGAGGCGGCGGCCGTGGGAGCGTTTGGCGGCATCGTGCTCGCCGGCGCCTACCGCTACATCGCCGCGCGCCAAGCCAAGAGCGGCAGCGCGGTGGTGAAGACGCTGGTGGAGCTGGGCGGCATCGTCAAGGAGTCGTCGTTCCTAACGGCCAAAACGAGTGCCATGGTGTGCTGGCTGTTTGTCGGCTCGTCGATCTTCTCGGCCTCGTTCGCGCTGCTCGGCGGCCAGGACATCATCGAACGCTGGGTGCTCTCGCTGGGCCTGACCACACTGCAATTCATGCTGCTGAGCCAGTTCATCATCTTCATCCTGGGCTGGCCGCTGGAGTGGACCGAGATCATCGTGATCTTCATGCCCATCTTCATTCCGCTCTTGCCCAAGTTCGGTGTCGACCCGCTGTTCTTCGGCCTGCTCGTGGCGCTGAACTTGCAAACGGCGTTCTTATCGCCACCGGTGGCGATGGCGGCGTTCTACCTGAAGGGCGTGTCGCCCAAGCATGTGACGCTGAACCAGATCTTCGCCGGCATGATGCCCTTCATGGGCATCCAGGTGCTGGCGCTGACCCTGCTGTACATCTTCCCCGGCATCGGCATGTGGCTGCCGACGGTGCTCTACAAGTGAGCTGCTGAGTCGTCGGCGTCGAACGCGGGCTCAGTCGTCCGCCAAGGCGTCGTCGACCTTTTGCTTGACACGGCGCGCGCCCTTGAGCAGCTGGCCTTGGTCCAACATCGCCTGCGGTGCCAAGGCGGCGGCCATGGCTTCCAGTTGATTGGGCTGCGTGCTCAGCGTGTGCACCAGCGCCGAGATGACGCTGATGGCCCGCTTGGGTGACTTCGTCGGCAAGCGCCGCGTGGCCAGCGTCTCGATGTGCCAGCGCACACAGGCCACCGCACCGGGGTCCAGACCCCAGGCCTCGCACAGACGTGCGCCGACCAGGTCGTGGCTGATGCCAAAGGTGGCCTGCTCTTGCGCGGCCAGCTCGACGTCGTCTTGTGCGGCCTTGAGCATGGGGCGGTAGATGTCGGGCGCGAGCTTGAAGAGCACGGCCTTGCCGCATTCCTCGAACAACCCGGCCGTGTGTGCGCACCAGGCGTCCATGTAGAGCTCCTTGGCCAGCCGCCCCATCAAGAGCGCACGCACGGCCGAGCGGTCCCACATCGGCTGCAACTCGGCCGCACCAGGAAATGCCCCGCGCAGGTTGACCTGGTAGACGAGCGCGGCAATCTCACGGGTGCCCAGGAACGTGACCGCCTGGTGCAGGTTGTTGGCGCGGCCGCGCAGGCCGTAAAGCGGTGAGTTGACAGTCTTCATCACCGCCGCCGCCATGGTCAAGTCGGTCTCGATGAACTGCGACATGCGCAGCATGTTGACTTCGTCGTTGTCCAGCATCGAGCTGATCTTGGCCAGCGATTGCGGTGGTGCAGGCAGCTCAAGCTGGCTGAGGTCGGTAAGGGCGATGTGTCCCATGGGGTCTCCCGGGCGTGATGCACGCGCCTTCAAGCCTAGACCGCATGCGCACTGACCAGACGCCGGAAAAGCAGGCCCTTCGCGGCCTTCATCGAGCGTTGGGCCATGGATGGTGCGCTTTGCAGGCCCTCAGGCCCTCAGGCCATCACCATGCCAAACACCCGCTCGGGCAATACGCGGCTGAAGCTGCGTGCGTCCATGAGCGGCCCGCTGATGGCGAACTCTGGCGTGGCGCTGTCGCGATGCTGGGTTTCGACCACGGGCTTGCCCTGCTTGTTGCTCAGGGTGGCCACCATCGGCGCCGGGCCGCTCTTGCCGCGACGGCTGACCACGGCAACTTCACCCGACTGCAGCTGCACCAGCGCGCCCGGCGGGTGCACACCCAGCGTGCGAATCAGGCCGCTGGCCTGCGGGGTCATGCCCTGCTGCTGAAACAGCTGCCGCGCCGCCAACACCGGCGCCAGCGGTGCCCGGCCCGCACGACCGGTGATCTTGGCCATGTAGACGTCAACGATGCGCAGCAGCAGCGCGGCCTGCTCGACCGGCACCACACCGCGCGGATAGCCCTTGCCGTCGCTTTGCTCGTGATGGTCTTCCACGGTTTGCAGCCACAGTGCGTCGCTCACACCCAGCGTGCGCAGCATCGCGGCCGAGGCGTGTGGGTGCGCGCGCAAGGCATCGAGCTGTTTTTGGCTCGGCGGCTCGTACTGCTCGGCCAGCGTGGCCTGCAAGTCGTATGCGCTGATGTTCATCGTTAGCGCCGCGCGCGCCAGGCTTTGCACCTGCTCGGGTGGCCACGTCAGTTGCGTGGCGGTCAGCGCTGCGGCCACCGCGCAATGCATGGCGTGCAGCGTGGGGTAGAGCGCGGGCTGGATGCCGTCTTGGCGCGTGCAGATGTACAGCGCGACATCGGCGTCGCGCGTCACCAGGCGCGTCAACGCGTCGCTGTGGGATTCGAACTCGCCGGCCAGGGCGCGGCCTTTTCTGGCGCGCCGCAGCAAGTCAGCAAAATCGTGGGTCCAGGTGTCCCAGAGGTCGAACAAGGTCAGCAGCCGTGTCGCCACCGCAGGTGGCGGCGCGTTGACTGCGGCGCGCGCCGCGCGCACAGCCTCGACCTGCGGTCGCTCGACCCAAGCGCCGCGCTCGACCAAGGTCTCGAACTGGCTCTCGGTGGCCACCATTTGCCCCTGGTTGAGCAGCAGCCGGCCGGGCTCGTCAAGCACACGAAAGGGCAGCGGCTCACCGACAACGATGAGGTCGCGCACTTCGGACAACGGCACGCGTTCGGTCTCGGACATCCGTGGCCTCGCATGGGTGGCAACGAGGCGCCGATTGTGTGGCCGCGCGTGCGGCCACAGGATCAGGGTTAAAGACGAGCTCAGCGTTTGGGCGTGCTCGGCCCCGAGCGTGGCCGCGCCGGGCCGCCGCGGCCACTGCCTTCGCTGCGCGGGGCGCTGCGGCCGCCTGGCGCGGCCGGTGCGCGTGGGCGTTGACCGCCGCCGCCACCACCGCCACCGCCAGGCCTGCCGCCACGGCCACCACCGCCACCGCCGCCAAAGCCACCACCGCCGTGGCGCTTGGTGCCGCCTACGCCGATGGTCATGCGGCCCAGCAGAATGGGTTCGGCGCGCTCACCCGTCGCCGGCTCGAAGCCGGGGATGACTTCGCGCGGGATGGTGTGCTTGATCAAGCGCTCGATGTCTTTGAGGAAGATCTCTTCGTCCAGGCAAGCGAGTGAAATGGCCTCGCCACTGGCGCCCGCGCGGCCGGTGCGGCCGATGCGGTGCACGTAGTCCTCGGGCACGTTGGGCAGCTCGAAGTTGACGACGTGCGGCAGCATGTCGATGTCGATGCCACGCGCGGCGATGTCGGTGGCCACCAGCACTTGCAGCTCGCCCGTCTTGAAGTCGGCCAGCGCCTTGGTGCGCGCGCCCTGGCTCTTGTTGCCGTGAATGGCCATCGCTGTGATGCGCTGGTCATTCAGGTAATCGGTGAGCCGGTTGCAGCCGTGTTTGGTGCGCATGAAGACCAGCACCTGGTGCCAGTCGCCCTGGCGGATCAAATGCGCCAGCAGCTCCTTCTTGCGGTCGCGGCCGACCGGGTGAATCTTCTGCGCGATGTTGTCACCGGTGGCGTTGCGTCGCGCCACTTCAATGAGTGCCGGCTGGTTCAGCAAGCGGTCGGCCAAGGCCTTGATCTCGTCGCTGAAGGTGGCGGAGAAGAGCAGGCTTTGTTTCTTCGCCGGCACGATGGCCAGCACCTTCTTGATGTCGTGAATGAAGCCCATGTCGAGCATGCGGTCGGCTTCGTCGAGCACGAAGATCTCGACCTGGCGCAGGTCCAGCGTGCCTTGCTGGTGGTGGTCAAGAAGGCGGCCGGGGGTGGCCACGAGGATGTCGACGCCTTTGCGCAGGCCGTTGACTTGCGGCTGCATGCCCACGCCGCCGAAGATCACCATGCTGGTGAGCGGCAGGTACTTGCCGTAGGTGCGCACGCTCTCTTCCACCTGCGCGGCTAACTCCCGAGTGGGGGTGAGGATCAAGCAGCGGATGGCCTTGCGGCCACGCGCGTCGACGACGGGCTTGCCCACCGTCAGGCGCTGCAACATCGGCAGCACGAAGCCTGCCGTTTTGCCGGTGCCGGTTTGTGCGCCGGCGAGCAGGTCGCCGCCGCCGAGCACGGCAGGGATGGCTTGCGCCTGGATGGGGGTGGGGGTGTCGTAGCCCTGGTCGCGAATCGCGCGCAGGAGCGGCTCGGCCAAGCCGAGGTCGGTAAATTGCATGGGGTATGGCCCGCTGGGGGCTAGGGTTCGCTGCCTGCTGTCGCCCGCCTATTGGGGTAGGTCGGTGGCGCACCAGTCGGTAGGCGCGAGAGCTTGAGTACGTCGGAATCGACTGCGCCGCGATGACTGGAGGCCGCGACGCTGGGCGAGAGTCTAACCGGTGTGTTGCTTTTGGCCGTTGATGAAGGCCCTGGAAGTCCGGCTATTCAGGCTTCGCGCCTGTGGCCTTGACCACGCGACGCCACTTTTCGACGTCGCTGGCAAGGAAGCTGGTGAACTCTTCGGGCGTGCCGGCCACGACCTTCGCGCCGTCGGGTTCCAGCCGCGATTTGAGCTCGGGCAGCTGGGCGGCCCGTGTGGCGCTGGCATGCAGCCGCGCCAGGATGTCCCTGGGCAACTTGGCCGGTGCCAACAACCCGAAGTAGGCGCTGGACTCGAAGCCGGGCAGTGACTCGGCGATGGTCGGCGTGTCGGGAAGCGCGGGGATGCGCGTGGTACCCGTCACGCCCAACGCCTTGACCTTGCCGGCCTTGATCTGCGGCACGGCGTTGATGACGGCGGCGAACATCAGCTTGACCTGCCCGCCCATCACGTCCATCAGCGCGGGTGTGCTGCCTTTGTAGGGAATGTTGACGATGTCCACGCCGGCGCTGAGCTTGAAGAGCTCGCCCGCCATGTGGATCGAGGTACCCAGGCCACCGATGGCGAAGTTCAGCTTGCCCGGCTGCGCGCGTGCCATCGCGATGACGTCGCGTGCGTCTTTGGCCGGGAAGTCGGGTGCTGCGATCAGCACCGCCGGCCCGGTGGAAATCTGGCTGATGGGCGTGAAATCGCGCACCGCGTCATAGGGCACCTTGTCGCCGTACAGGCCCATGTTCACGCTGTGGCTGGTGTTGACGAAGAGCAGCGTGGTGCCGTCGGGCGCGGCCTTGGCCACCGCCTCGGCGGCGATGTTGCCGCCGGCACCGGCGCGGTTTTCCACGAGCACGGGCTGACCGAAGTCACGCGCCATCTCGGTGGCGAGGAAGCGCGCCAGCGTGTCGGTGGTGCCGCCGGGCGTGACGCCGACCAGGATGCGAATCGGCTTGGTCGGCCAGGCCTGCGCCCGGGCCACACCTAGCGGCGCCAGGCCCAAGGCCAACGCGCAAATCAAGGTGCGTCGGGCCGTCACGGCTCAGCCCCCAGCAGCGGGCATCGCCTGGTGCGCATTCAAGCGCAGCCAGCCGCGCGTGATGCGGTAGATGGCCCAAAACCCCAGCAAGGCCATGCCCAGCGCCCAGGTGCCAAACCCAATCAACACAAGCGTTAGCGGCGCGGACACCACGGCCACCAGAACGGCCCAGGCGAGCGCAAACCAGAAGGTGCGGATCTGCCAGCTGAAGTGCGACTCCAGCCAGCTGCCGCGCACTTCACTGCGCTTCACGTAGTTGATGATGACGGCGATGATCGACGGCCAACCGAAGAGAAACGAGCCCACGATGCTGGCTGCGCCGAAGGCACCGAGCACGAGGCCCAGCGCATGCAGGCCGTAGACGATGTGCGTGATGCGCACCAGCGAGGGTGTGGCTTCGACGGTCAAGGCATTCATGGTGTGGGGCTCTCCGTGACGGGGGTGGATGGCAAGGCTTGATGTGGGGCGCGTGAGGACCATAACAAGAGGCAGGCAGCCAGCGCAAAGGGCAGGCCCGCCCAAGGCAGGCGAACCGTGCCCAGGCTGATGAGTGCGGCGCCGCCGACGGCCGCGCCCAGGGCGGTGCCGATGTACAGCATCGACGCGTTCAGTGACAAGAGCAGCGGCGTCTGCGCCGGCGCCAGTGCGGCCAGGCGGCTTTGTTGTGGCGCCATCATGCTGAAGCCCGACACGCCCCAGACCAGCATCGCCGCCATCAAGAGCATCCAGCTGCCAGCGGTCAGCGGCAGCAGCGCCATCGACAGGGTCAGCAGCGGCAGCGCCACGGACAGCGTGCGCTGGGGGCCGAAGCGGTCATTCGCCGCGCCGCCGATCAAGGTGCCGGCCACGCCCGACAGTCCGAACAAAGCCAGCGTCCAGGCCAGGCGCGATGGGCTCATGGGCACCAGCGCCTGCAACATCGGCCCGATGTAGGACACCATCGTGAAGATGGCGCTGAAGTAGGCCAGCGTCAGGCCCAGCACGCGAAGCACGGCGGGGCGGCGCAAGACGCCGCCCATGCCGGCAAAGCTGGCACCCGGTGCGGCCAGCTGGCGCGGCAGCCGCCACGCCGCCAGCATCAGCATCACAAGGCTTGCCACTGCCATGACCCACACCGCCGCATGCCAGCTGTAGGCCATGCCGACCCACGCGCCCAGCGGCAAGGCCGTGACGTAGCTCAGGCTGAAGCCCAGGAACACGAACGACAGCGCCTTGCCACGCTGCGCTGGCGCCACCGACGCCAAGGCCACACTGGCCGCCAGCGGCGTGAACATCGAGCCCAGGCCGAGCACGGTGCGGCCCAGCAGCAGCCAGGCCAGGCTCGGTGCCAAGGCGCACATCACGTTGCCCACGAACACTAGCGCCAGGCCTAGCAGCAAAGCGTGTTTACGCAGCCAGCGGCCACTGGCCAGCATCAGCAGCGGCGCGCCGAACGCGGTGGCCAGCGCATAGGCCGTCATGGCCTGGCCCACGGCCGCCGGCGTGACGGCCAGGTCGGACGCAATCACGCCCACGATGCCGGTGATGACAAAGGCCGACGAGCCGACCACGAGGTTGCCTACGCAGAGCAGGGCGAGCAGGCGGGTGTCCATCACGGCCACGATAGCAAACGCATGCCGGGGGCTTTGGCGCGCTCCCGGATAATCGTCGCCTTGCCCGCGCGCCACCCGCTCCTCGCAGGCCACTCCTCACGCAGAGAACTCCAAGACATGGCCCAGTACGTCTTTACCATGAACCGCGTCGGCAAGATCGTACCGCCCAAGCGCCAGATCCTGAAGAACATCTCGCTGTCCTTCTTCCCCGGCGCCAAGATCGGCGTGCTCGGCACCAACGGCTCGGGTAAGAGCACGCTGCTGAAGATCATGGCCGGCCTGGACAAGGAAATCGAAGGCGAAGCCGTGCCCATGCCGGGCCTGAAGATCGGATACCTACCGCAAGAGCCCGTGATGCGGCCCGACCAGAGCGTGCGCGAGTCGGTCGAAGAAGGCATTGGCGGCGTGCTCGCCGCCAAGAAGCGCCTCGACGAGGTCTACGCCGAATACGCCGACGAGAACGCCGACTTCGACAAGCTCGCCTCCGAGCAGGCCGAGCTCGAAGCTGTGATCGCTGCGGCTGGCAGCGAGAACACCGACTTGCAGCTGGAGATGGCCGCCGACGCGCTGCGCCTGCCGCCCTGGGACGCCACCATCGGCAACCTCAGCGGCGGTGAAAAGCGCCGCGTGGCACTTTGCCGTTTGCTGCTCAGCAAGCCCGACATGTTGCTGCTCGACGAGCCGACCAACCACTTGGACGCCGAAAGCGTGGAGTGGCTCGAAGTCTTCTTGAAGCGATTCCCGGGCACCGTGGTGGCCATCACCCACGACCGCTATTTCCTGGACAACGCGGCCGAGTGGATTCTTGAACTCGACCGTGGCTCGGGCATTCCTTGGAAGGGCAACTACTCCGACTGGTTAGAGCAGAAAGAGCAGCGCCTGGAGCAGGAGCAAAAAAGCGAAGACGCACGCATGAAGGCGATGAAGGAAGAGCTGAAGTGGGTGCGCTCCAACGCCAAGGGCCGGCAGACCAAGAGCAAGGCGCGCCTGGCGCGCTTTGAAGAACTCTCGGACGTTGACTACCAAAAGCGCAATGAGACCAACGAGATCTTCATCCCCGTGGCCGAGCGCCTGGGCAACGAGGTCATCGAATTCAAGAACGTCAGCAAGGGCTATGGCGACCGGCTCTTGATTGACAACCTGAGCTTCAAGGTGCCGCCCGGCGCCATCGTCGGCATCATCGGCCCCAATGGCGCGGGCAAGTCCACGCTGTTCCGCATGGTGCAGGGCAAGGAGCAGGCCGACAGCGGCGAGGTCGTCATCGGCAAGACGGCGCAGCTGGCCTTCGTCGACCAGAGCCGTGAGAGCCTGTCGGACGAGAAAACGGTGTGGCAAGACGTCTCTGGCGGCCTGGACAACATCATCGTCGGCAAATTCGTCATGCCCAGTCGCGCCTACATCGGCCGCTTCAACTTCAAAGGCAACGACCAGCAAAAGTTGGTCGGCTCACTCTCCGGCGGTGAACGCGGCCGCCTGCACCTGGCCAAGACCCTGGCGCGCGGCGGCAACGTGCTGATGCTGGACGAGCCGTCTAACGACTTGGATGTGGAGACACTGCGCGCGCTCGAAGAAGCCCTGCTCGAATTCGCCGGCAGCGCCATGATCATCAGCCACGACCGCTGGTTCCTCGACCGCATCTGTACCCACATCCTCGCCTGCGAAGGCGACTCGCAGTGGTTCTTCTACGCCGGCAACTACCAGGAGTACGAGGCCGACAAGAAGAAGCGCCTGGGTGAAGAAGGCGCGCGGCCGAAGCGGGTGCGCTTCAAGCCGATTCGCTGAGCTGCATCAACGCAGCGCCGCGTCAAAGCCTTTGAGGTAAGACTCGAAGCGCTGCAAGTCGTTGTGCCCAGCCTCGGGCACCAGCAGCAGCCTTGCACTTGGGGCCAGTGCCAGCAAGCGCTGGCTGTGGGCGGGGCGGATCAGCGTGTCGCGCTCGCCGTGCACCAGCAGCACCGGTGACTTGGCGCGCGGCAAGGCGAGGTCGGTGCGCAGCGGGTAGCGCAGCACCCAGGGCGGCACGCCAGGGTAGTGGTCGGCGGCCAGGGCCAGCATGCTCTCGTACGGCGAGACAAGAACTGTCAGCTCGTTCGATACGTCAGCACTCAAGGCGGCGGCCAGTCCCGAGCCGAGTGACCGCCCGTAAATCACGCGTTTACCGCCGGCATACAGCGGCGCCACCATGTCCCAGGCGGCGCGCACATCCGCACGCAACTGCGCTTCGCTCTCCACACGCCCCGTGCTCTTGCCATAGCCGCGGTAGTCAAGCATGAAGAGGTCCATGTTGGCGCGCCGATAGAAGTCGGCGTTGACGAACCAGCTCTGCAAATTGCCGGCATTACCGTGCAGGAAGAAGACCACGCCGCGAGGTGCGGGCAAGCGCATGTGCAGCGCGTTCAAGCGCGCACCGGGCACGTCGATCCAGCGCTCCTGCACGTCGGCGCCGAAGTCAAAACGATGGTCAGCGGGTAGCACGGTGGGCATGAAGAGCAGGCGCTCCTGGCCCCACCAAAGGGCGGCCAACAGCAAACCGCCCAACAGCATGAGGCTGAGCACGGCGACACCGGCGTTGCGCAGAAGTTTGGCCATCATGAAAGTGATGTACGCCCAGGCGCGCCGGGTGGATGCGTCATCCCAGTCAACCCACCGCGCCCAGCCGCCACAGCGACGTGATCTCAAGCGAGCGCGCTGCATACAGCGGGTCTTCGGTGTCAAAGGCCTTGCCATGCATGGGCCGGCGGTCAACGCGGCCCAGCACGCGCAGCCCCGCCTGGTTGAACGCGAGCAGCAACTCAGCGCGTGTGCGCAGGCCCAGGTGTTCTGCCAGGTCCGACAAGATCAGCCAGCCTTCGCCACCCGGCGCGAGGTGGGCCGACAGGCCTTGCACAAAGCCCAGCAGCATGCGGCTGTCTTCGTCGTAGATGGCGCGCTCGATGGGCGAGCCCGGTCGCGCGGGCAGCCAGGGCGGGTTGCACACCACCAGGGCTGCGCGGCTGGGTGGGCCGGTTGGAAACAGGTCGGTTTGCAGCAGCTGCACCTGCGCGCCCAGTGACAGACGGGCGAGGTTGTCGCTGGCGCAGGCCAGCGCCCGCGCGTCCGTGTCGGTGGCCGTGACGCGCATCCCACGCCGCGCCAGCACGGCGGCCAGCACGCCGCTGCCGGTGCCGATGTCGAAGGCCGTGCCGTCGCCTGCGGGCAGCAGTTCATCGGCGACGAGTTGCACATACTCGCCGCGCAGCGGCGAAAACACGCCGTAGTGGGGATGGATGCGGTTGTGTGGCGCTGCGCCCAGCGCGGCCACCGCCACGCCTTTTCTGCGCCACTCGTGCGCGCTGACCACGCCAAGCAATTCGCGCAGCGAGGCCACGCTCGCGCCGCCCGGCTCGTCGGGCAGCCCCCAGGCCTCGCGGCAGGCCAGGCGCATGTCGGGCGCGCGCCGCAAGGGGATGCCGAAGTCAGCGTCCAAGGGAATCAGCACCATGCCCAGCACCCGCGCGCGCTGGGCCTGCGCCTGCCGATGCCGGTGAAAGGCGGCGCCGGGCGTGGTGTCGCCTTCCAGTGCAGCCTTCGCCGGGTTCCTCGGCTGGCGCGGTTTGCGATCGGTGCGCCGCGCCAGTGCTTGCAGCAATTGCCGTGCGTTCTGGAAGTCACCGCGCCAGAGCAGCGCCGTGCCTTCGCAGGCCAGGCGGTAGGCGGCGTCGGCGCTGAGCGTGTCGTCGGCGATTACTACGCGTGCTGGCGGCGCGGCACCACGCTCGCAGCGCCAGCGTGCTTGGCGCAATTCGCCCGCTTCCGTCCAGTGCAGCTGCGGCGGTTCCGATGCAGGCGCTTGCACGTGCGCAGGCGCGGTGGGCGAGGTGAACATCGTGGGAGGTTAAGGCACGGCTGCACAAGCCCGGTGTCGACTCGCACTGATCATTGACGTGTGGCGCACGCCTGCGGCCGATCAAGGATTCACGACCTTGAACTCGCTGGTCCGACTCACAAAGTGGCCCCGCACCGCAGGGCTGCCCATGTTCGAGGTGATGGTCGTTGAGAGACTCTGGACGCCAACTGTCGAGAACGTGACGGCAAAGACACCGTTTCCGACGATGCGGCCGAAATTGACGAGGAAGGTCTTCGGTGAAAAGGTCGCGCTCGGATCGGTCGAGTTCAAGCTCACCGTATAGGACCCTTGGTCGAACCCACAGCTCACACGGATGCTCCCGGACACGGGGGCACCACGCCGCACCGTTTTCGCGGCGGCGGCCGTGGACGCAGGCGCCGCTGGACACGAGGCGATGCCAGGCTCGACGTATACGAAGCTCTGGCAAGCACCCTGCTGGGCGCCGACGGCCAAGGTGAACAGGAGTAGTGCCCGACACGCCGCACGCATCGTCGCTCCAAGGGTCTGACTTGGCCTCACATGACGTATGGCGCCCCTGGCGGGCGCGAGCCCGCCAGGCGGCCGAGAGCGGATCACTTCAAGGACAGCACGTAGGCCGCGATGGCACGTGCCTCGACGGCCGACACCTGCGGCTGGGGAGGCATCACGTCCTGGCCCCAAACGCCGGTGCCACCGCGCCTGATCTTCTTGGCAAGCAGCTCGGCCGCGTTCTTTTGATCGGCGTACTTGGCGGCGACCTCCTTGAAGTTGGGACCGTACTTTCTCTTGTCGACCTGATGGCAGGCGAGGCAGTTCTTCTTCACGACGAGGTCGTAATCCGCACGCACCGGGCCAGTGGCGCCCAACAAGCCGACGACGGCCATCCATCCAAGCGTGACTCGCAACGGGTTCTCCTTCTTTCTACCAAAAGAAAACGCGCTGCCGTGATGCATCACGGCAGCGCGCGTTTGCGCGTGGCTTTACTCCGGCTTCACGCGGATGATCTTGCCCTGGTCTTCGAGCGCGACATACAGATCACCGTCCGAGCCCAGCTCACAAGCGCGGAATCGTCCAGCGACCGTCGGCCAGGGGAAATCGGTCTTCGTGGCGGACGTGCCATCGGCACTGATCTTCAGCAGATCGAGGCGATTGCCCACGGCCGTGCCGTGAATGCCGATACCGGCAAAGCCGACCACCATCTGGCCGTTCCAGTCCTTCCACTTCGCACCCGACAGGAAGGCGTTGCAGAACATGCCCTGTGACAGCCCTTTGTTGTTCCACGCCGGCTTCATCGCCTTTGGGTAGGTCTTGAGGTCGGTCATGGGCATGAAGAGCACGCGCTTCTTGGGATCCATCGCACCCATCTGGTTGGGCGAGTAGCCGCAGTAATCGTCGGGGCAGTCCTTGCGGCCGGCCATGTTGGGGCGCGGATCCCAGCCGGCATTGCCGCCGTTGACGAGTGCCGTCACCTCATCGCTGTGCCACGGGCCATTTTCTGCGGTGAACGGACGGTTGTCGCTGGGGCGGAACGCGATGCCTTGGGGATTGCGGTGCCCATAGGTGAACACGCGCGCATCGAAGCCGGCCGGAGGCTTGTTGTCCGCAGCGGCCTTGCCATCCCGGTCGATACGCAGCACCTTGCCGCCGATGTAGGTCGGACTCTGAGGCGCGATACCCAGGTGGTTGTCGCCCGTCGTCACGTAGAGATAACCATCGGCGGGGCTGAATCGAATGCGACCGCCGTTGTGCGCCCCGGGGCCACCGAACGGATGCTTGGTGGCCTTGGGCTTGTAGCCGATGTCACCCACGATGTCGGTGCGATCCGAAACCGCCGTCATCGCATCGTTGAGCTTGAAGCGCATCACCCGGTTGCCAAGCTTGCCGCCAAGGTTGGAGCTGGAGTAGACGTAGATGAAGCGGTTGCTGGCGAACTGCGGGTCGATGGCCACGCCCATCATGCCGGCCTGTCCGTCGCAGAAAAGGTCGGCGCTCGCCGACGAATAGCCCGTCGTGGCGCCGACGCCATGGAGCTTGTTGATGGCGCCCGAAGCAAGTCGAACCGATAGTCCCTTGCACTTCTCGGTGAAGAACATGGTGCCGTCCTTCATGAACGCCATATCCCAAGGCGAATCGAGTTTGTCGACGAAGTCTGAGGTCGAAACGGTCGGCGCCGCGGCAAACAAGCTGCTCGATAGCGCCAAGCCAAGGGTGGCGCCCAACACAACTTTGGTCATTCTTGACATGTCTACTTGCTCCTGTGTTTAGTGAATCGGCCGAAGACGGTTTTCAATCCATCCGACCGCACGCGAAGCCCCGTGCAGCTGTTCTGGCGGAAGCACTCGCGCTGCTGATGAAATCGCATGCGCGGCGTCTCAAATAGTCGTGTAAACCCGAGTACTGCCCATCCTGCGGGGATGTCGTCCTCCGCTTGTCCCGCACCTTGGCAGCGTGCTGACTAAGCGCTACGCAACGCCCGCCATCGTTCTTCCGAACGATGCCGCCATCCTCCTTCCGCCGCCGCGCACACGTTCGTGCGGCGGATGTTCAGCCGCGACACGCCACCCCAAAGTCACGCCATCGCCCCAGCCACCCGCGCATGACATGGCCACGCACACGACGCACACTGCCCACGCAAGCCCCGTACCGCACGCACCACGCCAAGCCTGGAGCGTGTTGATCGTCAGCACGCTGGCCTTCACCGTGTGCTTCATGGTCTGGATGATGTTTGGCGTGATCGGCATCCCGATCAAGAAGACGCTGGGCTTGAACGCCACCGAATTCGGCCTGCTCACCGCCACACCCGTGCTCACCGGCTCGCTGATTCGCGTGCCGCTGGGCATCTGGACCGACAAGTACGGCGGGCGCATCGTCATGGCCGTGTTGATGGCGATCACGGTGCCGGCGATCTGGCTGATGGCCTACGCCACCGCCTTCTGGCACTTCCTCGTCGTCGGCCTCTTTGTCGGCTTGGCTGGCGGCTCGTTTTCGGTGGGCACGCCTTACGTCGCGCGTTGGTTCCCCAAGCGCCGCCAGGGCATGGCCATGGGCATTTACGGCGCGGGCAATTCGGGCGCGGCGGTGAACAAGTTCGTCGCACCCGTGCTGCTGGTGGCCTTCGGCTGGGCCGTGGTGCCGCAGGTCTACGCCGTTGTGATGGCCGCCACGGTATTGATCTTCTGGCTCTTCAGTTACAGCGAGCCCACGCACCTGGTGGCCAAGCAGACCAAGTTCAGCGATCGACTCAAGGCGCTGAAGGACCCGCGCGTGCTGAAGTACTGCCAGTACTACAGCATCGTCTTCGGCGGCTACGTGGCACTCAGCCTGTGGATGGTGCAGTACTACGTCGGCGAGTTCGGGCTGGACATCCGCGTCGCTGCTTTGTTAGCAGCCTGCTTCTCACTGCCCGGCGGCGTGCTGCGTGCGCTGGGTGGGTGGTTGTCAGACAAGTACGGCGCGCACGGTGTGACCTGGTGGGTGATGTGGGTGAGCTGGATTTGCCTCTTCCTGCTGAGCTACCCGCAGACCGACATGACGATCCTGACCGTCGACGGGCCGCGCAGCTTTCACATCGGCTTGAACGTCTACATGTTCACCGCGTTGATGTTCATCCTGGGCATCGCCTGGGCCTTCGGCAAGGCCAGCACCTTCAAGTACATCAGCGACGAGTACCCGCACAACATCGGCACCATCAGCGGCATCGTCGGCCTGGCCGGCGGCCTGGGCGGCTTCGTGCTGCCCATCATGTTCGGCGCGCTGATGGACCTGACGGGCATTCGCTCCAGCGCCTTCATGCTGATGTACGGCGTGGTCTGGGTCTCGCTCATCTGGATGTACTGGACCGAAGTGCGCCGCACCGATGTCATGGGCGCGCCAGCCCACGCTGCCGGCACCCAAAGCTAACGCTCAACCTACGAGGACCAGCACCATGGCTTCCCACGTCATTGCCCATTGGAACCCTGAAGACAAACGCTTCTGGGACGGCCCCGGCCACACGGTGGCGCAGCGCAACCTGTGGCTGTCGATTCCCGCGCTCACACTCGCCTTCGCAGTGTGGATGGTGTGGTCGGTGGTCGTGGTGAACCTGCCCAATGTCGGCTTCAAGTACGGCACCAACCAGCTCTTCTGGCTGGCGGCCTTGCCGGCCTTGTGCGGCGCCACGCTGCGCATCTTCTATTCGTTTGCCGTGCCCATCTTTGGCGGGCGGCGCTGGACGGCGATCTCCACCGCCAGCCTACTTCTGCCCGCGTTGGGCATCGGTTTTGCGGTGCAAGACCCGAGCACGCCCTATGAGTGGATGGTGGTGCTGGCGCTGCTGTGCGGGCTGGGCGGTGGCAACTTCGCCAGCTCCATGGCCAACATCAGTTTCTTTTTTCCGAAGGCAAAAAAGGGCTACGCGCTGGGCATGAATGCGGGGCTGGGCAACCTGGGTGTTTCGATCGTGCAGCTGGTGGTGCCGTTGGTCATCACGGCCGGTGTGTTTGGCGCGCTCGGCGGCGCCGGTCAGACGACGGCCAAAGGCTCGATGTGGTTGCAGAACGCCGGCTTCATCTGGGTGCCGTTCATCGTGGCGTCGGCGCTGGCCGCGTGGTTCGGCATGAACGACCTGACGGACGCCAAGGCCAGCTTCGCCGACCAGGCGGTGATCTTCAAGCGCAAGCACAACTGGCTGATGTGCTGGCTGTACCTGGGCACTTTCGGCAGCTTCATCGGCTACTCGGCGGGCTTTCCGCTGCTCATCAAGAGCCAGTTCCCGGGCATCAACGCCTTGCAGTACGCCTGGCTCGGGCCACTCGTCGGCGCGCTGATTCGCCCGCTGGGTGGATGGCTCAGCGACAAGCTCGGCGGCGCGCGTGTGACCTTCTGGAACTTCATCGCCATGGCCATCGGCGTCTTTGCGGTCTTGCAGTTCTTGCCGCAAGGGGGGCAGGGGGGCAACTTCACCGCCTTCCTCATTTCGTTCATGGCGCTCTTCGCGTGTGCGGGCATCGGCAACGGCTCCACCTTCCGCATGATCCCGGTGATCTTCATGACCGAGCGTCAGCGTGAAGCCGGCCCGGGTGCCGCCGCGCAAGAGCAGGCCATCAAAGACGCCAACAAAGAGGGTGCCGCCGTGCTGGGCTTCAGCTCGGCCATCGGTGCTTACGGCGGCTTCTTCATCCCCAAGAGCTACGGCACCTCGATCGCCTTGACTGGCGGCCCGGATGCGGCGCTGTACTGCTTCATCGTTTTCTACGCCACCTGCATCGCCATGACCTGGTGGTACTACAGCCGCAAAAACGCGCCGATGCCCTGCTGAACAAGGACACCACGATGAGCCACTTTCTCGACCGCCTCACGCACTTCACCTTACCCAAAGAAGTGTTCGCTAACGGCCATGGTGTCACCACAGGTGAGGACCGCACCTGGGAAGACGCCTACCGCAACCGCTGGGCGCATGACAAGGAGGTGCGCAGCACGCACGGCGTGAACTGCACGGGCTCATGCTCGTGGAAGATCTACGTCAAAGGCGGCATCGTCACTTGGGAGACGCAGCAGACCGACTACCCGCGCACGCGCTGGGACATGCCCAACCACGAGCCACGCGGCTGCGCACGTGGGGCCTCGTACAGCTGGTACCTGTACAGCGCGAACCGGCTGAAGTACCCGATGGTGCGCGGCCGGCTGCTTGAGCGCTGGCGCGCCGCGCTGGCCTTGAAGAGTGACCCGGTGCACGCCTGGGCCAGCATCGTAGAAGACGACGCCGCACGGCGTGACTACCAGCAAGTGCGCGGCATGGGCGGCTTTGTGCGCAGCAGCTGGGACGAGGTGAACCAGCTCATCGCGGCGGCCAATGTCTACTCCGCCAAGACGCATGGGCCCGACCGCGTGATCGGCTTTTCGCCCATCCCCGCCATGAGCATGGTCAGCTACGCGGCGGGCAGCCGCTACCTGTCGCTCATCGGCGGCGTGTGCATGAGTTTTTACGACTGGTACTGCGACTTGCCACCGGCCAGCCCGCAGGTGTGGGGCGAACAAACCGACGTGCCCGAATCGGCAGACTGGTTCAACAGCAGCTACATCATCGCCTGGGGTTCTAACGTGCCACAGACGCGCACACCCGACGCGCATTTCTTCACCGAGGTGCGCTACAAAGGCGCGAAGACCGTGGCGGTGACGCCCGACTACAGCGAGGTCGCCAAGCTCGCCGACATCTGGCTGCACCCCAAGCAAGGCACCGACGCCGCCATGGCCATGGCCATGGGGCATGTCGTGCTGAAAGAGTTTTTCGTCGAGCGCCGCTGCGCTTACTTTGACGGTTACGCACGCCGCTACACCGACCTTCCGCTCCTGGTGCTGCTGAAGGAGCACACCTTGCCCGACGGCAGCGTGACGCTGGTGCCCGACCGCACCCTGCGCGCCAGCGACTTTGGTGGCCAGCTCGGCCAGAAGAACAACGCTGAGTGGAAGACGGTGGCACTCGACGCCGACGGCAAGGCCGTGCTGCCGCACGGCTCCATCGGCTTTCGCTGGGGCGCGGAAGGCCGCGAAGACGCGGGAAAATGGAACCTGGAAGACGAGGAAGCGCGCCACGGCCGTGAGGTGCAGTTGAAGCTGTCGCTGCTGGACGGCGAGGCCCAGGCGCATGAAGTCGTGGAGGTTGCGCTGCCGTACTTCGGCGGCATTGCCACGCCGCACTTCAAGGCCAATGTCCAGACCAACTTGGGCCAAGGCGACATCACGCGCGCCAAGGTGCCGGCGCTGCGCTTGCGGCTGAACAAGGCCACCATGGGCGACACCGCCCTGGTGGCCACGGTGTTCGACCTGCAACTCGCGCGGTACGGCATCGACCGTGGCCTGGGCTCAGGCGCGGCGAGTTTCGACGACGACGCACCGTACACGCCGGCCTGGCAGGAAGTCATCACCGGCGTGCCACGCCAGCAGGTCATTCAAGTGGCGCGCGAATTTGCGGCTAACGCTGAAAAGACACGGGGCCGCTCGATGGTCATCATCGGCGCGGCGATGAACCACTGGTACCACGCCGACATGAACTACCGCGGCGTCATCAACCTCTTGATGATGTGCGGCTGCATCGGCCAAAGCGGTGGTGGCTGGGCGCATTACGTGGGCCAGGAGAAGCTGCGCCCGCAGACCGGCTGGCAGCCGCTGGCCTTCGCGCTGGATTGGAGCCGCCCGCCGCGTCAGCAAAACAGCACGAGCTTTTTCTACGCCCACACCGACCAATGGCGCTACGAGAAGCTGGGGCTGGAGGACATCGTGTCGCCTCTTGTCAATGAGGCCGACAAGGCGCTGTACGGCGGCGCCATGATCGACCACAACGTGCGCGCTGAGCGCATGGGCTGGCTGCCCTCGGCGCCGCAGCTCAAGACCAACCCGCTGCAGGTGGTGCGTGACGCCACCGCCGCCGGCATGGACCCGAAGGACTATGTCGTGCGCGCGCTCAAAGACGGCACGCTGCAGATGAGCTGTGAAGACCCCGACGCGCCGCAGAACTGGCCACGCAATCTCTTCATCTGGCGCAGCAATTTGCTCGGCTCCAGCGGCAAGGGCCACGAGTATTTCTTGAAGCACCTGCTCGGCACCAGCCACGGCGTGCAGGGCAAAGACCTCGGTGCTGATGAAGCCAAACCCAGTGAGGTGCGCTGGCATGAGCACGCCCCTGAAGGCAAGCTCGACCTGCTGGTGACGCTGGACTTCCGCATGAGCACAACCTGTCTGTACAGCGACATCGTGCTCCCCACGGCCACCTGGTACGAGAAGAACGACCTCAACACCAGCGACATGCACCCCTTCATCCACCCGCTGTCGGCGGCCGTCGACCCGGCCTGGCAAAGCCGCAGCGACTGGGCCATCTACAAGGGTTTTGCCAAGGCCTACAGCGAGGTCTGCGTGGGCCATCTCGGTGTCGAGAAAGAGGTGGTGTTGACACCGCTGATGCACGACACGCCGGGCGAGCTGTCGCAGGCCTTTGACGTGCGCGAATGGAAGAAGGGCCAGTGCGAGTTGACTCCGGGCAAGACCGCGCCGCAGATCACCGTGGTGGAGCGCGACTTCCCGGCCGTCTATGAGCGCTTCACCACGCTCGGGCCGCTCTTGGCCAAGCTGGGCAACGGCGGTAAAGGCATTGGATGGAACACCGAGACTGAGGTCACGCAGCTCGGCCAGTTGAACGGCTTGCGCGAGGGCCGCGCGAAGATCGAAACCGACATCGATGCGTGCGAAGTCATCCTGCAATTGGCGCCAGAAACTAACGGCCATGTGGCCGTGAAAGCCTGGGCCGCTTTGTCGAAGGTGACAGGGCTGGACCACAAGCACCTGGCCCTGCACCGCGAAGACGAGAAGATCCGCTACCGCGATGTGCAAGCGCAGCCGCGCAAGATCATCAGCAGCCCAACCTGGAGCGGCATCGAGAGCGAAACCGTCAGCTACAACGCCGGCTACACCAATGTGCACGAGCTGATCCCATGGCGCACGCTGAGTGGCCGCCAGCACTTCTACCAAGACCACCCGTGGATGCGCGCGTACGGCGAAGGCTTTTCGAGCTACCGCCCGCCGGTGGACTTGAAGACGACCGCTGGCATCCACGGCATCAAGCCCAACGGGCAGACCGAGATCTTGCTCAACTTCATCACGCCGCACCAGAAGTGGGGCATCCACAGCACCTACAGCGACAACCTGATGATGCTGACGCTGAACCGCGGCGGGCCGGTGATCTGGCTGAGCGAAGACGACGCCAAACGTGCAGGCATCGTCGACAACGACTGGGTCGAGCTCTTCAACATCAACGGCGCTATTGCAGCGCGTGCGGTGGTCAGCCAGCGCGTCAACCCGGGCATGGTGATGATGTACCACGCGCAGGAAAAGATCATCAACACGCCAGGCAGTGAGATCACCGGCGCACGCGGCGGCATCCACAACTCGGTGACACGCATCGTGCTCAAGCCCACGCACATGATCGGCGGCTACGCGCAGTTGAGTTACGGCTTCAACTACTACGGGACCATCGGCACGAATCGCGACGAGTTTGTGGTGGTGCGCAAGATGAACAAGGTCGATTGGCTGGACACGCCGCGCGGAGACGAGCTCGCCGCAGCCTTCCAGTCACAAGGGGAGACACCATGAAGATCCGCGCGCAAATCGGCATGGTGTTGAACCTGGACAAATGCATCGGCTGCCACACATGCAGCGTGACCTGCAAGAACGTCTGGACGAGCCGCCCGGGTGTGGAGTACGCCTGGTTCAACAACGTCGAGACCAAGCCCGGCATTGGCTACCCCAAAGAGTGGGAGAACCAGGCCAAGTGGCAGGGCGGCTGGACGCGCAAAAGCAATGGCGACATCGTGCCGCGCCAGGGCGGCAAGTGGCAGCTGCTGATGAAGATCTTCGCCAACCCGAACATGCCGCAGATCGACGACTACTACGAGCCCTACACCTTCGACTACGAGCAGCTGCACTCGGCGCCAGAGATGAAGGCGGCACCCACGGCGCGGCCGCGCTCACTCATCACCGGCAAACGCATGGAGAAGATCGAGTGGGGGCCGAATTGGGAGGAAATTCTTGGCGGTGAATTCGCCAAGCGCAGCAAGGACGCTAACTTCGAAGCGGTGCAGAAGGACATCTACGGCCAATTCGAAAACACCTTCATGATGTATTTGCCCCGGCTATGTGAACACTGCCTGAACCCGTCGTGTGTGGCCTCCTGCCCCAGCGGCAGCATCTACAAGCGCGAAGAAGACGGCATCGTGCTCGTCGACCAGGACAAATGCCGCGGCTGGCGCATGTGCGTGAGCGGCTGCCCCTACAAGAAGATTTACTACAACTGGAAGAGCGGCAAGGCCGAGAAGTGCACCTTCTGCTACCCGCGCATCGAAGCCGGCCAGCCCACCGTGTGCAGCGAGACCTGTGTCGGGCGCATCCGCTACCTGGGCGTGCTCTTGTACGACGCCGACCGCATTCAGGAAGCCGCCAGCGTCGAGCGCGATCAAGACTTGTACCAAGCGCAGCTCAGCATCTTTCTCGACCCACATGACCCTGAGGTCATGGCGCAGGCGCGGCGCGACGGCATCGATGAGAACTGGCTTGAGGCCGCGAAGGTCAGCCCGGTCTACAAGATGGCCGTGCAATGGAAAGTGGCGCTGCCGCTGCACCCGGAATACCGCACGCTGCCGATGGTCTGGTACGTGCCGCCGTTGTCGCCGATCACGGCGGCGGCTAACGCCGGGCAGGTGGGCATCAACGGTGAGATTCCTGACGTCGCGCAGCTGCGCATTCCCGTGCGCTACCTCGCCAATCTGCTCACGGCCGGCGACACCGCGCCGGTGGTGAGCGCGCTGGAACGGCTGCTGGCCATGCGTGCCTACCAACGCCATAAACACGTCGAGGGCAAGGTCAACCTCGCCGCCATCGAGCAAGTGGGCATGAGCCAGGCTGAGGTGGAAGACATGTACCAGGTGATGGCCATTGCCAACTACGAAGACCGCTTCGTCATTCCCAGCGCGCATCGCGAATACGCCGAGAAC
>JANMMH010000207.1:0-6874 GCA_031373055.1 Rubrivivax sp.
ATGGGCTGGCCCAGCGCGTTGACCACGCGGCCGATGAGCTCGGGGCCCACCGGCACTTCAAGAATGCGGCCCGTGCATTTGACGGTGTCGCCTTCGGTGATGTGCTCGTACTCGCCCAAGATGACCGAGCCGACCGAGTCGCGCTCCAGGTTCAGCGCCAGGCCATACGTCGGTTGGCCGTTAGGCGCGGGCGGGAATTCGAGCATCTCGCCGGCCATCACGTCGGACAAACCATGCACGCGGCAGATGCCGTCGGTGACCGACACCACGGTGCCCTGGTTCTTGATCTGGCTGCCGGCGGCAAGGCCTTCGATGCGGCCCTTGATCAGCTCGGAAATTTCTGCGGGATTGAGGTTCATGGGGTTCTCCGAAGAGCTACGCTGTCAGCGCAGCTTTCATTTGTTCAAGACGGGCTTTGACCGAGGTGTCCAGCACTTCGTCGCCAACCACGACACGGATGCCGCCGATCAGCTCGGGCTTGATCGCCACGGTGGCTTGCAGCTTGCGGCCGAAGCGTTTTTCGAGCGAGGTCACCACGTCGGCCAGCTGCGAGGCGTCGATGGCAAAAGCGCTTTCGATCAAGGCGTCCGAGACACCACCTTGCGCATTCACAAGTGCATGGAACTGCGTGGCAATGGCCGGCAGCGCGCTGATGCGGTTGTTGTCGAGCACGGTGCGCAAGAAGTTCTGCACCGGGCCCGTGAGCACCACACCTTGGCGGCCGAGCACGTCGGACATCACGTCGAAGACTTGGCCCGCGCTGATGCTCGGGTTGTCGGCGAACTGGCGCAACTGCTCGTTGCCGGCCACCGCGCCCAGGGCTTGCACCTGGCCGGCAGCGGCGGCACCGGCGCCCGAGCGAAACAAGGCTTCAGCGTAGGGCCGTGCGATGGTGGCGATTTCGGCCATGGTCAGAGTTCTGTCTTCAGCCGGCCAAGCAGCTCGGCGTGCACGCCGGCATTGACCTCGCGGCGCAGGATCTGCTCAGCGCCTTTGACAGCCAAGCCAGCGACCTGCTCGCGCAAGGTGTCGCGTGCCTTGTTCGACTCTTGCAGCGCTTCAGCTTTGGCCGCAGCGATGATCTTGGCCGCTTCTTCGCTGGCGCGGCCTTTGGCCTCTTCAACCATCTGCTGGCCCAGGCGCTCGGCGTCGGCTAAACGTTTTGCGGCGTCGTCACGCGCGGCTGAGAGTTGCTGCTCCACACGCTTGTTAGCGGCAGCGAGTTCGCTCTTGGCTTTGTCGGCAGCCGACAGGCCTTCGGCGATCTTCTTGGCGCGCTCGTCCAAGGCTGCCGTGATCGGCGGCCAGACAAAGCGCATCGTGAACCAGACCAAGATCGCAAAGACGACCGCCTGGAAAAACAAAGTGGCGTTGATGCTCACGGGTGTGACCTCGTCATGGTGTGCCCAAGGCGAGGGCGCAGCGCCCTCGCCAGACGAACCGGCAGCGAAGAATTACTTCGGCAGGTTGGCGATTTGCGCCAGGAAGGGATTGGCGGTGGCGAACCACAGCGCGATACCCGTGCCGATGATGAAGGCCGCGTCGATCAGGCCGGCCAGCAAAAACATTTTGGTTTGCAGCTCGCCCATCAGTTCGGGCTGGCGCGCGGCCGACTCAAGGTACTTGGCGCCCATGATGCCGATGCCGATACAAGCGCCGACGGCGCCCAGACCAATGATCAGACCGGTGGCGAGGGCGACAAAGCTGATGACTTCCATGTGTTTGCTCCTAGTGGGAAGTTGAGTGAAAAGGGGTGCGGAAAAAGCGAGGGAATCAGTGCGCGTCGTGGGCCTGACCCACGTACACCAGCGTCAACATCATGAACACGAAGGCTTGTAGCGTGATGATCAGGATGTGGAAGATGGCCCACAGCGTGCCGGCCAGCACATGGCCAAAGGCCAAGGCAATGCCGGTACCTGTGAAGGCGAATGCGCCGCCCATCAAGGCGATGAGCATGAAGATCAACTCACCGGCATACATGTTGCCGAAGAGTCGCATGCCGTGGCTGACAGTCTTGGCCACGAACTCGATGACTTGCATCAGCACGTTGACGGGCCAGAGGTAGAACTTGTCGCCAAACGGCGCCGAGATCAACTCATGCGCCCAGCCGCCGGCGCCCTTGATCTTGACGTTGTAGAAGAGGCAGACCAGCAGTACGCTGAGCGACATGCCCATGGTCACCGAGAGGTCGGCGGTGGGCACCACGCGCATGTAGTGGATGCCCATCATTTCGCCAAGCGTGGGCAGCAGATCCACCGGCAGCAGGTCCATCGCGTTCATCGCGAAGATCCAGATGAACACGGTCAGCGCCAAGGGTGCGACCATCTTGCGGCTCTTGGCGTTGTGCACGATGCCCTTGGCTTGTGCGTCCACCATCTCGACCAGGAACTCCACCGCCGCCTGCATGCGCCCGGGCACGCCCGAGGTGACGCTGCGCGCCACGCGCCACAGCAGAAAGCAGCCCAGCACGCCAAGTGTCACGGCCCAGAACACCGAGTCGAGGTTGATGACCGTGAAGTCGACCACCGCCGTCTGCTTCTTGTTCTGCAGATGCTGCAAGTGGTGAACGATGTACTGGCCTGCGGTGGGCGCGTTCGCTGCGGTGTCTGCGGCTGCCATGTCGTGCTTGTCCCGTGCTCTTATCTAACAGTTCAGCTATGTTCTAGCGGCCGCGCCATGACAGCGCCAGCCAGTACACCTTCATGCACAGCACCATCGCCACCAGCAAGGCTGGCCAGCTCAGGTTCTGTACGAGCTTCGGCGCCAGCGCGAGCATGCCGATCGAAACTGCGATCTTCACAAACTCCCAAAACATGAAACCGGCCGCACTTGCGCCGGGCGACATGCTGGAGAGTTTGCTGGTCATGCCGCGCGCCATCAAACACGCCGGCACGACCACCGCAGCCGCCCCATAAAGGGCCGACCACGCCGTCTCCTCCTTACCGGTGAAGAGCATTGCAAGCAACGCCACCACCAGCCCCACCATCGCCTGCACTGCCACCACGCGCCAAGGCGACACGGTGCCCAACTTGCCCTGCAGGGCCTGCGCTTCTTGGCGTGTTAGCGCCTTGGCCGCAGGGTTTTGCGCCTCATCGTCTTCGTCTGCCCAAGGCTTTGAGGTCGGTATTCTCTCGCTCGCCATGGGTGTTCTTGGATGAGATCAGCAAAGCCACGGGATTGTACGAGGAAACCCCTAGCTGGCCGCACGGGCTTGTTGTCACCGCGCCAAATGGGCTTGCTGCGATCATCTGAGCCCATGCTCAAAACACTCGTCACACTGCTGCTTGCCGGGTCGATCGCCTCGGGCGCAAATGGCCAAACCCAAGATGGCGCCGCGCGTTCGCGGCCATCGCACCACGCCGATCAGGGCTTTCAAAACAACTACCTGAGCTTCGAGCCCAAGAGCGTGTGGACGCTCATGCAGTGGCAGCTCGGCGCGCTGCGCGACGGCCTGCCCAAGCCGCCCCAGCAGCCCACGCCCACGGTAGCTCCCGACCTCGCCTTCATCCACGCCAACGCCAAGGCCGGTGCAGCGATGCAGCCCGCAGTGACGTGGGTCGGCCACGCCACCACGCTGGTGCAGCTCGGTGGCATCAACGTGCTCACGGACCCGATCTTTTCCGAACGCGCCTCGCCGGTGTCGTTTGCCGGGCCGCTTCGCAAACAGCCGCCGGGCTTGACGCTTGAGCAGCTGCCGCGTATCGACGCCGTGGTGGTCTCACACAACCACTACGACCATTTCGACGAGGCCAGCGTGGTCGGCTTGCAGCATCAGCGTGGTGGGCCGCCGCTCTTCGTCGTGCCTTTGGGCAACAAGGCCTGGACTGCGAGCAAAGGTGCCACGCGCGTGGTGGAGCTCGACTGGTGGCAATCGCAGCAGGTCGGCGCAGTCGAGATCGTGTTCACGCCCGTGCAGCATTGGTCCGGACGTGGTTTGAACGATCGTTTGCGCACGCTTTGGGGCGGCTTTGCGCTGTTCGCGAGCGACTTCCACGTTTTCCATGCGGGTGACACCGGTTACTCGCAAGACTTCCGCGACATTCGCGAGCGCTTTGCGCCGCGCCAGGGCGCGCAGGGCTTCGACCTCGCGCTGCTGCCGCTGGGCGCTTACGAGCCGCGCTGGTTCATGAGCCAGCAGCACATCAATCCCGCTGAGGCAGTGCAGGTTCACAAAGACCTGCGCGCCGTGCGCTCGATGGGCATGCATTGGGGAACGTTTTCACTCAGCGACGAGTCGCTGGATGAGCCGCCGCGCGCCTTGGCGCAGGCGCGGCGCGCGGCGGCGCTGGCCGATGAGGATTTCTTTGTTTTGGCCATCGGCCAGACGCGCAAGCTACCGCCACGTGCGTCCACGCCCGCAGTGGTGAAATCCCCGGCTCCTTGAAAGCGTATCCCTTGTCCATGCTTCGACTTCTGCTCAGCGCCGCCGTCCTTGCGTTCGCCAACTTCACGCTGGCCGCACCCACGGCCACCGTCACCACGCCGCAAGTCCAGGCCGAGCTCGTGGCCCATGCACCCGAGGGCGTGGCGCCGGGCAAAGCGATGTGGCTGGGCTTGCACATCCGCCACCAGCCGCATTGGCACACCTACTGGAAGAACCCCGGTGACTCGGGCCTGCCCACCACGCTGGAATGGAAGCTGCCTGCCGGCGTGAGTGCGGGCGACATTCATTGGCCCACACCGAAGAAGCTGCCGGTGGGTCCATTGCTGAACTACGGCTATGAGGGCAGCCTTCTGCTGCCAGTGAAGCTCACCATCCCCGCCGGCTTCAACGCCACCGGCCTGGACGTGCAACTCAAGGCCGAGTGGCTGGTGTGCAAAGACGTTTGCATCCCCGAGTCGGGCGAGTTCGCCATCAGCGTGCCGGCGCAGAGCGCCACGGCCGCGCATCGCGCGCTCTTTGAAGCGGCGCAAGCCGCCATGCCGCGCGGTGTGGCTGGCGCCAAGGGCTCGGCGCGAGTGGAAGGCCAGGAGCTGGTGCTGCAACTCAGCGGCCTGCCAGCGGCCTGGGCCGGCCGCACCTTGGACTTCATGCCCGAGACCGCCGGCATCATTCAGAACGCCGCCAAGCCCGTCGCCTCATGGCAGGGCAGCGACTGGAGCGCGCGTGTTCCGCTGGACCCGCAGCGCAGTGAAGCGCCCACGCTGATTCCGGCGGTCTTCACCACGGCGGGTGAAGTCGCTGGCGTGCAGCTCACTTTGGGTGTTAGCACGCCCTGGCCCGCCGTTGTGGCCGCAGCACCGCCGGCCTTGCCGAGCTTGGGCAGCGGCGCCGTGAGCGCAACCACTCCGGCCGCGCCGCCCAATGCAGCTGCGCTCGCACCTTTGCTAGGCGCCATGTTCCTCGCGCTCCTCGGCGGCAGCCTGCTCAACCTCATGCCCTGCGTCTTCCCGGTGCTGTCGCTCAAGGTCTTCAGCTTCGCCGCGCAAGCCCATGACCGGCGCGCGCTGCTCGCCTCGGGGCTGGCCTACACAGCTGGGGTGATGCTGACCTTCCTCGCGCTGGCCGTCTTGATGCTGGTGCTGCGTGCCGGTGGCGAGCAGCTCGGCTGGGGCTTCCAGCTGCAAAGCCCGTACATCGTCGCGGCGCTGGCAGCACTCTTCAGCTTGATCGCCTTGAACCTGGCGGGCGGCTTCGAGGTGCGCTGGCTGCTGCCCGACGCCGTGGGCACCGTGCGTGCGCGCCATCCGCTCGTGGACCATGGCTTGACGGGCGTGCTCGCGGTGGTGGTGGCGGCCCCCTGCACCGCGCCATTCATGGGCGCCTCGCTCGGCGTGGCGCTGACCTTGCCGGCCGCGCAAGCCCTGCTCATCTTCGCGGCACTCGGCCTGGGCATGGCCCTGCCTTACCTGCTGGCAAGTGCCTGGCCGGGCTTCGCGCGCGCCCTTCCCCGGCCTGGTGCGTGGATGCTGCACTTCAAGGTGCTGATGGCCTTCCCGATGTGGGCCACCGCCATCTGGCTGGTGTGGGTGCTGGGGCAGCAGGTCGGCATCGACGGCGCCGCCACGCTGCTGGCCACGCTCTTGGCGCTGTCGTGGCTGGCCTGGGCCTGGGGCTCGACCAGTCTCGAGAGCATGAGCGTCTGGGGCCGGCGCAGCTTGAACGCAGTGGCCGTGGGGGCATTGGCCGCGACGCTGGCCTGGGCGCTGCCCACATGGTCGGGCGCGGCCAGGCCGCAGGCGACGCTGGAAGAAGGCTGGCAGCCCTGGAGTACGGCGCGCGTGGCCGAACTCACGGCCGCAGGGCGCCCGGTCTTTGTCGACTTCACGGCAGCCTGGTGCGTCACCTGCCAGTTCAACAAACGCACCACGCTGAGCCACGCCGAAGTGAAAGCCGCCTTCGCGCAGAAGCAGGTGGCACTGCTGCGCGCCGACTGGACCAGCCGCGACGCTAACATCACAGCGGAGCTGACACGCCTGGGCCGCAGCGGCGTGCCGGTGTACGCCCTTTATGCGCCGGGGCTTGCCGCGCCCAAGCTTTTGAGCGAAATTCTCAGCGTGCAAGAAGTGCGCGACGCGCTGGCGGCTTTGCCTCGTTGACACCACCAAGGAGCCTGACCATGAAACAACGCATTACCCTTTGCATCACGCTGGCGATGGCCGGTCTCGCCACCCTCGCTGGCGCAAGCGCCACCGTGGGCGAAGCCGCACCCGCCTTCAGCGCCGTCGACTCACGCGGCAAGGCCGTCAACCTGGCCGACTTCAAAGGCCGCCACGTGGTGCTGGAGTGGGTCAACCCCGGCTGCCCGTTTGTCGTCAAGCACTACGGCGCGGGCAACATGCAGGCCACGCAAAAAGGCGCGGCCGACAAGGGCGTGGTGTGGCTGGCCATCAACTCCACCAGCAAAGACCACGGCGACTACCGCGCGCCTGA
>JANMMH010000799.1:0-1778 GCA_031373055.1 Rubrivivax sp.
GCCAGGCCTTGCAATGCGCCGGCGCGCTAACGCTGATGTTGCAGGCACCCACACTCGCCTTCGGCGCGGCCATCGTCGGCGTGCGCCTGTGGCCCGCGCGCGACTACACCCGGCTGACGATCGAGTGACACGCCGCTGGCCGCGCGCCATTTCCTCACTGAAGCGCCGCATCGTTTGGTGGTCGACATCGACGGCCTGGGCCTGGACCAGCCCTTGCGCGAACTTGTAGGCACGGTGCGCGCGGACGACCCCTTCATCGCTGGCGTGCGCGTGGGTCAGTACCAGCCACGTGTGCTGCGTTTGGTGATCGATCTCAAGCAGCCTGTGTTGCCGCAGCAGTTCACGCTGGCGCCCGTGGCGGCCTACCAGCATCGGCTGGTGTTTGACCTGTACCCAATGCGTGAAGCCGACCCGCTGATGAGCCTGCTGGGTGAGCGCGCAGCAAGCGAGAAGCAAGCCGCGCAGACGCTGGAAGACGCGCTGGGTGAGCTCATTGCGCGCATCGACAAGCCCACTGCAGCGGCCTCGGCGCCGCCTGCCGTCCCACCGCCCGCGGTGCCCGTCATCACGCCTGCGGCCCCGGCTGCATCGGCACCGGAGTCGTCACCCGCAGAGCGCCAGCGCATCAACCGCCTGACCATCGTGGCGCTGGACCCCGGCCACGGCGGTGAAGACCCCGGCGCCATCGGCCCCACGGGCTTGCGCGAAAAAGACGTGGTGCTGTCCATCGCGCTCCAGCTGCGCGACAAGCTCGCCACTGTCCCCGGCATGCGCGTGCTGCTGACGCGCGACGGCGACTACTTCGTGCCCCTGCAAGAGCGCGTGCGCAAGGCGCGCCGCGTGCAGGCCGACCTCTTCATCTCAATCCACGCCGACGCCTTCTACCGCCCCGAAGCGCGCGGTGCCAGCGTCTTCGCGCTGAGCGAGCGCGGCGCCAGCAGCAGCGCTGCGGCACGATGGATGGCCGAGCGCGAAAATGCTGCCGACCAAGTGGGTGGTTTGAACGTCGCCACCAAAGACGCGCAGCTCATGCGCACCCTGCTCGACATGAGCACGACGGCGCAAATCAAAGACAGCCTGAAGCTCGGCGCGGGCATCCTGGCTAACATCGGACGTGTGGGCACATTGCACAAACGCCAGGTCGAACAAGCCAGCTTTGCCGTGCTCAAAGCGCCCGACATCCCGAGCATCCTGGTGGAGACGGCCTTCATCTCCAACCCCGAGGAAGAAGACAAACTGCGCGACCCCGACTACCGGCGCAAACTGGTGAACGCGCTGGCCACGGGCATCACGCGCTGGTTTGCGGGACGGCCGCCCTTGACGCGGCAGCGCGTGAGTTGATTTAAGCCTGCGCCGCCACGCGGCTGGACTTCCACGCGCCCCACAGCACAAAGAGCCCTGGCAAAAGAATCATCGCCCAGATGATCTTGCTCAGGTTCGCTTGCACCCAAGGCAGGTTGCCGAACAAATAGCCCGCCACCGTGATGCTGCCCACCCACAAGGCGCCGCCACTGATGTCGTAGAAGGTGAACTTGCCGCGCGTCATCTGCGCCACGCCAGCGACAAAGGGCGCGAAGGTGCGCAAAAACGGCATGAAGCGCGCGGCCACCAAGGTCACGCCGCCGTATTTTTCATAGAACGCATGCGTGCGGTCGAAGGCCTTGCGGTTGAACCATCGCGATTGCTCCCAGCCAAACACGCGCGGCCCCAGCGCGTGGCCAATGGTGTAGTTGCACTGGTTGCCCAGGATCGCTGCCGCCGTGAGCAAGCCGATCGAC
>JANMMH010000039.1:0-3078 GCA_031373055.1 Rubrivivax sp.
TACAGCCGCATGCTGCTGGACAGCGATTTCCGCGGCCCGTTCGTCAGCATCTTCATCTGGACCGTGCTCTTCGCTGGCCTCACCGTGCTCTTCTCCACCGCGCTGGGCATGACACTTGCCGTGCTCTTGGAGTGGCAGAACCTGAAGTACCGCACGCTCTATCGCACGCTCTTGTTTTTGCCTTACGCGGTGCCGGGCTTCATCTCCATCCTCGTCTTCAAAGGCCTCTTCAACCAGAACTTCGGCGAGATCAACGCCATTCTCGACGCCGTCTTCGGCGTGCGCCCGGCCTGGTTTGCCGATCCCCTGCTAGCGAAGGCGATGCTCGTCATCGTCAACACCTGGCTGGGCTACCCGTACATCATGATTCTGTGTACGGGCCTGATCAAAGCCATCCCCGCCGATTTGTACGAAGCCTCGGCCATTGCCGGCGCCAAGCCGTTGACGAATTTCTTCAAGATCACCGCGCCTTTGATCGCGCGCCCGCTCACGCCGCTGCTCATCAGCGCCTTCGCTTTCAACTTCAACAACTTCGTGCTCATCTCGCTCTTGACCGACGGGCGGCCCGACTACCTGAACACCAAGCTGCCGGCGGGTACGACCGACATCCTGGTGAGCTACACCTACCGCATCGCGTTCACCGACAGCGGCTCCAACTTCGGACTGGCTGCAGCCATCAACACGCTGGTCTTCATCATGGTGGCCATCCTGGCTATGGTGCAGTTGCGGGCCACGCGCAGCAAAGAGAGCAAGAGGTAGCGCATGGCCATCGTCACGGGCAAGGGTGAGCGCTGGCGCGTCATTGGCGCGCATTTCGGGCTGTGCGTATTGCTGGTCATGACGCTGTTCCCGCTCTTGGCGGTGATCTCCATTTCACTGCGCCCGGGCAACTTCGCCACCGGCTCGCTGATCCCCAGCACCATCAGCTTCGAGCATTGGCAGTTGGCCCTGGGCATCCCCTACACGCAGGCCGACGGCACGGTCGTGCAGCCGCCCTTCCCGGTACTTCGCTGGTTATGGAATTCGATCAAGATCGCGGCCATCTCGTCGCTCTTGATCGTTGCCATTTCCACCACCGCCGCCTACGCTTTTGCGCGCATGAAGTTTGCGCGCAAGGAGCTCATCCTCAACAGCATGCTGCTCTTGCAAATGTTCCCGGTGGCCGTGGCGCTGGTGGCCATCTACGCCATCTTTGAAGGCCTGGGCAGCACGGCGCCGTGGCTGGGCATCGAGACGCACGCGGGGCTCATCGTCGCCTACATGGGCGGCGTGGCCATGCACATCTGGACTATCAAGGGCTACTTCGAAAGCATCCCGCAAGAGATCGAAGAAAACGCCAAGGTCGACGGCGCCACGCACTGGCAAGCCTTTCGCCTGGTGCTCTTGCCGATGGCGGTGCCCATCCTGATGGTGGTGTTCGTGCTGGCCTTCATCGGCACCATCATCGAATACCCCGTGGCGTCGATCCTGCTGCGTGAAGAGCCCAACCTCACACTCGCCGTCGGCTCCAAGTTCTACCTCTACGACCAGCGTTATCTGTGGGGTGACTTTGCGGCGGCGGCCGTGCTCTCGGGCCTGCCCATCACGCTGGTGTTTTTGGCGGCGCAGCGCTGGATCGTTTCTGGGCTGACGGCGGGCGGCGTCAAGGGCTGACGCGCATAGGACCACGGTGAAGCCGATCACCACCCTGGCCGCACTCGGCCTTCTCAGCTGCATCAGCACGGCGGCCCTGGGTCAAGGCAGCGGCTGCCGCCCCGACCCACTGGCCGGCCGCAGCCTGTATCTGCGCGGAGGCTTCAACGCCTGGGCCAGCGCCGAGGCTCAGCGCTTCACGTGGGCCTGCAACCGGTTCGAGTTGGTCACCACGCTGCGTGGCGAACACAGCTTCAAACTCGGCGACGAAGGCTGGTCACCCGACGCCGACTTCGGCGCGCGGCCCGAGGGCGCCGACCCACAACTCGCACTTCGCGGCGCCGACATCAAGCGGCGTTTTCAAGGCACCCACCGCATCACCTTGTCCATGGCCACATCCACCACCGCACCCACCTTGAGCATCGAAGACTGCCCCGCCGAAGCGCCCTTGGGCAAGACACAACTCTTCATGCGCGGCAGCATGAACAACTGGGCGGCCCTGGACGACTACGCCTTCAAGTACAGCTGCGATGCCTACTACTTGAACCTTAGCTTGAAAGGCCGTCACGAGTTCAAACTGGCCGACGCCGCGTGGGCCGAGGCCACCAGTTTTGGCGACGGCAAGGGCAACTTCGCATTCGACTTCACGGGCGAGCACACCGTGCGCGTGGCCTTCTCGGCCGGGCGGCCACTGTGGTCGGTGGGGGCCAAGAGCTTTGCCGACCCAGCGCAGGCGGTGGTCATCGACCCCGTGGCGCTGAGCCTGCGTTTCGATTCGCGCAGCGTGGCGCACAAGCAGCCCTTTGGGGCGGTAGTGGCGGGCACGCCGCTGCACTTCATGGTGACGGCCAAACCAGGCGTCACGGCCATGACCTTGGTCGTCGAGAAACGCCGTTTTGAGGGCAACCAGGAAGTGCTGGAGTATCTGGAGACGGCGCGCGTGCCTATGCAAAAGACCAGCAGCGCAGAAGGCGAGCGCTGGACGGCGAGTCAGCACTTCGGTGACGTTAGCATTTATGGCTACTGGTTCGAAGCTCAGATCAACGGGCGCCCTTTTGTGCTGCACAACAACGCTGACTCGGTGCACTGGACGCGCGAAAAAGGTACGGGAGGGCAGGGCGCGGTCGCAGACAAACCGGCGGCCTTGTCCACCATCCGCCGCTTCCGCCAGACCGTCTTTGCTGCCGACTTCAAGGTGCCGGCCTGGGCGAGCGACATCGTTTATTACTACATCTTCCCCGAGCGCTTTCGCAACGGTGACAAGCGCAACGACCCCAAGCCCGGTGTCGACCGTTTCCACCACGGCAGCGTCGAGCTGCACCGCGACTGGCTCGACAAACCCTGGCGCCCCGGCAGCGGCGACGGCTCGGACGCGCTCTACAACAACGACTTCTTTGGCGGTGACCTGGCCGGCATCATCGACAAGCTCGACTACATCAAAGACCT
>JANMMH010000230.1:0-1806 GCA_031373055.1 Rubrivivax sp.
GAGGCGATCGACAGCGCGCAGCTGCCGCCGTCGCGCCGCCACATCGAGCTGCGTGTGGTGCCGCGCCACACGCCCGAGGAAGGCGGCGTCATCGAGTTCAGCGTCACCGACATGGGCCCGGGCCTGAAAGAGGAAGTCATCGCGCGTTTGTACGAAGCCTTCTTCTCGACCAAGGCCGAAGGCATGGGCATCGGCCTGAGCCTGTGCCGCTCGATCGTCGAGTCGCACCGGGGCCGGATGCGAGGGCAGAACATCTACAATGGCGCACTCGTGGTTGGCTGCCGTTTTGCCTTCTCCTTGCCGGTGGAACTGCCCTCCAAAGCCGAGCCCGCCGTACGTGTTGAGCCCGGTGCTGAGCATCCCAAAGACGCCAGCACCGATCCGACTTCTCAAGCCCAGCCGCATCCCACGGTCACCTCCGAATGAGCCTCATCCCCAAGAAAGGCACCGTCTATGTCGTTGATGACGACGAGGCCGTGCGTGACTCGCTGCAGTGGTTGCTGGAAGGCAAGGACTACCGCGTCAAGTGCTTCGACTCCGCCGAGTCCTTCCTCTCGCGGTTCGATCCGCGCGAGGTGGCCTGCCTCATCGCCGACATCCGCATGGACGGCATGAGCGGGCTGGAGCTGCAAGACCGCCTGCTCGAGCGCAAGAGTCCCCTGCCGGTGGTCTTCATCACCGGCCATGGCGACGTGCCGATGGCGGTGACGACGATGAAAAAGGGTGCGATGGATTTCATCGAAAAACCCTTCAAGGAAGAAGAGCTGCTGGGCTTGGTGGAGCGCATGCTCGACCAGGCGCGCAGCGCCTTCAGCCAGCACCAGGAGCAGGTCAGCCGTGACGCGCTGCTATCGCGCTTGACGACACGCGAAGCGCAGGTGCTTGAGCGCATCGTCGCGGGCCGGCTGAACAAGCAAATTGCCGACGACCTGGGCATCAGCATCAAGACGGTGGAGGCGCACCGCGCCAACATCATGGAAAAACTCAACGCCAACACGGTGGCCGATCTCTTGAAGATCGCGCTAGGCGCGCAGACCACCAAGGCCTGAGGCACCGGCAGGGCTCAGCGAACATCCACGAGGCCGCCACAGAGCGGCCTTTGTCTTTCAGGGGGTCCAAAGAACATGACGGCACAGATCATCGACGGTGCGGCCTTGTCGCAGACGATGCGCGCGGCCGTCAGCGCGCGCGCAGCGGCGCTCAAGCAGCGCGGCATCACACCGGGCCTGGCCGTCGTGCTGGTTGGCGACGACCCGGCCAGTGCCGTCTACGTGCGCAACAAGGTCAAGGCCTGCGCCGACCACGGACTGCATTCGGTGTTCGAGAGGTACGAGGCGAGCTTGGCCGAAGCCGATTTGCTGGCGCGTATCAAAGCACTCAACGCCGACCCGTTGATCCACGGCATCCTGGTGCAGATGCCGCTGCCCAAGCACATTGACGCGCAAGGGGTCATCGCCGCGATCGACCCCCGCAAAGACGTTGACGGCTACTCGGTGCTCTCTGCGGGCGAGCTGCTCACAGGCCTACCCGGGCTGCGGCCCTGCACGCCTTATGGTTGCATGAAGCTCATCGAGAGCACGGGCCAGCCGATTCGCGGCAAACACGCGGTGGTGATCGGCCGCAGCAACACGGTGGGCAAGCCCATGGCACTGTTGCTGCTGCAAGCCCACGCGACGGTGACCGTTTGCCACAGCGCCACCGCTGACCTGGGTGTGCACACGCGCCAGGCCGACATCGTGGTCGTGGCCGCTGGCCGCCGAGATACGCTGACAGCAAGCATGGTCAAACCCGGCGCCATCGTCATCG
>JANMMH010000074.1:0-1703 GCA_031373055.1 Rubrivivax sp.
TGGGGTAGGTGCGTACTGCTCCCTATCCCTGGGGAGAGGAGGGAGCCCGTTCGTGTCCCGGCGATGGTGCCATGACCCCTGCGGCGCCAACGCCACGCACTTTCGCTTAACCTCGCGCGCACCCATCTACCAGGAGTGCACCATGCCCCGCGCCATCCAGATCACCGCCTACGGCGGCCCCGAAGCCATGCAGCTTGTCGACCTGCCCGTGGGCGACCCGGGCCCCGGTGAGATTCGCATTCGCCACCAGGCCAGCGGCCTGAATTTCATCGACGTCTACCAGCGCACCGGCCTATACCCGAACCCGCTGCCGCTGACCCTGGGCATGGAAGGAGCGGGCATCGTGGAAGCGGTAGGCGCGGGCGTCACGCACCTGAAGGCCGGTGACCGCGCCGCCTACGCCAGCAACCCGCCGGGCAGCTACAGCGAATGCCGCGTGATGCCGGCCAAGACGGTGGTGCGCTTGCCCGACAACATCGCCTTCGACACGGCCGCCGGCATGATGCTCAAGGGCCTGACGGCGCAGTACCTGCTGAAGAAAACACTGCCCGTGCAAGGCCTGCAAGCCGGCGACTTTGTGCTCTTCCACGCCGCCGCCGGTGGTGTGGGTCTCATCGCTTGCCAATGGGCCAAGGCACTGGGCTTGCAGCTCATCGGCACGGCCGGGGGTGCGGCCAAATGTGCCCTCGCGCGTGAGCACGGCGCGGCACATGTCATCGACTACACCAGCGAAGATTTCGTCGAGCGCGTCAAAGACATCACCGCCGGTCAAGGCGTGAAGGTGGTCTACGACTCGATCGGCAAAGACACCTTCGAGCGCAGCCTGAATTGCCTGCGGCCCTTTGGCTTGATGGCGAGCTTTGGCAACGCCTCGGGCCCGGTGCCGCCCTTTGCGATCGGCAGCCTAGGCCCCAAGGGTTCGCTCTACATCACACGCGCCACGCTCTTCACTCACATTGCCACGCGTGAAGCCACGCAGGCCATGGCCGATGACCTCTTTTCGGTCGTTGGCAGCGGCGCGGTGAAGATCCGCATCGACCAGCGCTACGCCCTGGCCGACGTGGCGCAGGCGCACCGCGACCTGGAAGCGCGCAAGACCACGGGCTCGACGGTGCTCATTCCGTAAGCAGGCGCCTTGATCAAGGCAGCAGGCCCAGGCGCAGCGTGACTTCAATGACGCTGCCCTGGCTTGGTGCGCTGCTGGCGCGCACCTCACCGCCCATGGCCTGCGCCAGGCGCTTGACGATCGACAGCCCAAGGCCGGTGCCGCCGTAACGCCGTGTGATGGTGGTGTCGGCCTGCATGAAGGGCTCAAAGGCGAACGCGAGGTCGTCTTCGCTCATGCCGATGCCGCTGTCGCGCACGCTGATCACCAGCGTCACGCCGTCGTTCTGGCCACTGGCCACAGCCCCCGCACTGGCCGGCCGCACGCCGACGTCAATGCCACCTTGCGCGGTGAACTTGACGGCGTTGCCCACCAGGTTGGTGAGGATCTGGCGCAGCCGCAGCGCATCACCCACCAACGTGGCGGGCACGGCATCATCAACCTGGCATGTCAGCCGCAAAGCCTTGTGCTCGGCTTCAATGCGATGCGGTGCCAGGGCTTCATCCAGCAGCGCGCGAATGGCAAACGGTGCGGGGTCCAGGGTCAGGCGGTCGGCCTCGATCTTGGACAGGTCCAGGATGTCGTTGATGATGGCCAT
>JANMMH010000106.1:0-11971 GCA_031373055.1 Rubrivivax sp.
CGGAATCAGCGGCTCGACGCGCTGCCAGAAATCATCGGTCACTACCCATGAGTCAACTCGCTTGCGTGTTGCCATGCCTTCGTCCGATCGCCGCGCGAAGTGCGGCTCGGGACGAGAGTGTACTATTTACGGATAACTTCTAAATCACACTCATCCACGACATGCCGAAAAACACCTCAATCACCGTCGACCATCTCTGGCAGCTGGCGCGCGTCGGCGCCCCCAGCCTTTCGCCCGACGGCGCGCAAGCCGTGACCGCCGTGACGCGCTACACGATGGACGAGAACAAGGGTGCGAGCAGCCTGTGGCTGATGTCGACCTTGGGCGGCAAAGCACGCGAGCTGACCACCTCGGGCGACAAAGACAGCGCGCCGCGCTGGAGCCCGCAGGGCGAACTCATCGCCTTCCTCGCCAAGCGCGAGCAAGAGGGCAGCAAAGACGACACGCAACAGCTCTACCTGATCGCCCCCGACGGTGGCGAAGCGCGCCGCGCGGCGACGGTGGTCACGGGCGTCGAGTCCTTCCGCTGGTGCCCTGACGGCCGCCACATCGTCTTCGTCTCCTGGGTCTGGCCCGGAGGCAAAGGTGCCAAAGACCAAGCCAAGCGCTTCAAAGCCTTCAAGGAACGCAAGGAAAGCGGCTACGCCACCAGCGAAGCGCAATACCGCTACTGGGACCACCATGTGCCCATGGGCCGCGTGGCGCACCTGCACTTGCTCGACACCAAGGACGGCAAGGTGCGCGACCTCTTTGAGGGCAAGCACCTCGAGCTCACGCGCGCCGACCCCGACGCCCAGCAGTTCGACGTCTCACCCGACGGCCGTTGCATCGTGTTCGCCTTCGACCCAGCACCCGAGAAACGCATCGACGGCCGCTTCGCGCTGGCCGAGCTTGAACTCAAGAGCGGCCGCTTCACCACGCTGGTGCAAGACAGCGACTGGGACTGCTCGGCACCGCGCTACAGCCCCGACGGCAGCCGCATCGCCTTCACCGCCAGCCATCAAGGCGCCAAGCACACCATGCCTAACCAGCTGGCGGTACTGACACGCTCAGCCGCTGGCAAAACTGGCAAGTTCGACGATTGGCAAGTGCTCAGCGGCGAGTGGGATCACGAGGTGCACGCGCCACTGCAGTGGGAAGACGATGGCCAGGCACTGCTCTTCACAGCGCAACAGCAGGGCCGCCAGCACCTGTGGCGCTTTGAGCTCGCTGCGCGGCGCGCCGAAGTGGTGGTGCATGGCGGTTGGGTGCAGGCCTTCGACAAGTGCGCCGGTACGCTGGTGACCTTGGCCGACAGCTTGACGCACCCGCCGCGCCTGCAAGCGCATTTGCCGGGGCAGCGGCCTCGCAGCATGGAAACCTTCAACGACGCCTTGCTCGGCCAGATCACGTTCGGCCAGAGCGAAGAGCGTTGGTTCGATGGCGCGGCCAGCATGCCCGCCGGCAAAGGCAAGCCGGCCAGGGCCGACAAGGTGCAGATGTGGCTCACCTACCCGCCCGGCTTTGATGCAAAGAAGAAAGCGCCGCTGCTGCACCTCATCCACGGTGGCCCGCACACCGCCTTTGGTGACGCCTGGCATTGGCGCTGGAACGTACAGGCCATGGCCGCACAGGGCTACGTGGTGGCCTGCGTCAACTACCACGGCAGCAGCAGCTTCGGCCACGCCTTCCTCGACAGCATCACCCACCGCTGGGGCGCGCTCGAACTCCAGGACGTGGAGGCCGCCACCGACATGCTGCTGCAAGAGCCCTGGGCCGACCCCAAGCGTGTGTTCGCCAGCGGCGGCAGCTACGGCGGCTACATGGTGGCGTGGATGAACGGCCACGTACCCGTTGGGCGTTATGCGGCGTACATCTGCCATGCCGGTTGTTTCGACTGGACGGCCATGTTCGCCGACGACGCCTATACCTGGCATGCCAAAGAACTGGGCGGCTGGTACTGGGACAAGCCTGCGCAGGTCAACGCACAAAGCCCGCATGTCTTTGCCGGCGCCATGAAGACACCCACGCTGGTGATCCACGGCGCGATGGACTACCGCGTGCCTGACGCGCAAGGCCTGGCCTACTACAACACGCTCAAAGCGCAGGGCGTGCCAGCGCGCCTGCTCTGGTACCCCGACGAGAACCACTGGATCCTGAAGCCGCGCAACAACCGCCAGTGGTATGGCGAGTTCTTCGACTGGCTGCGCGCATGGGACCCGGCGAGCAAAGTCCGCAGCACGAAAGCCAAGAAGAGATCAGCCTCAGGCGGCTGACCAGCGCGCGGTAGCGGGCACGCGCGCCTCGGCGATCTCGACACGATCGCGCCCACTGTCCTTGGCGCGGTAAAGCGCGCGGTCGAGCCGGCGCATCAAGTCCGGCTGCGGCTCGGCGGGGTCGCTGGCCAGCGCCACGCCGATGCTCACGGTAATGGGCTGTGCTGGCTGCGCGGGCTCGGTGGCCACCGCGCACAGCTCACGCACACGTTCACGCAAGCGTTGCGCCGCACCGGCCGCACCGGCTTCATCGGAGTGCGGCAAGAGCACGCAGAACTCTTCGCCGCCCATGCGTCCGATGCGGTCGACGTCGCGCACGCCCATCGACAAGGTGGTGGCCACGCGCGTCAGCACCTCGTCACCCACACCGTGGCCGAAACGGTCGTTGACGCGCTTGAAGTGGTCGATGTCGATCGACAGCACGGCAAAGGGCGTGCCGTAGCGGCGCAGGCGTTCACCTTCGAGCTTGAGCTTGTCTTCAAAGCCACGGCGGTTGAGCACGCCGGTGAGCACGTCGTGGTCAGACAAGTGGCGCAACTGGCGCACCAGACGCAGCACCACCATCGCCGCCAGAGAGCAATGCAATACCAGCATGGCGACCATGATCGTGATGCCAAAACCCGCGTTGAAGCCGCTGGGCTGGTCGATGGGGCGCACGGCCTCCGTGGCCACGGGTGCGAGCATCGCCCGCAGCGCAAACGCGCCCCCCACCAGCCACATGGGCAAGGCCAAGATCGCGGCGGTGAGCTTGCCGAACTCGAAACGCAGGCGTGTCGAGAGGTCCACACCGGCACCGAGCAAAGGCCAGGCCAGCGCCATCGCGGTGATGAACACGAGCCAGTGCTCTTCCAGAGGAAGCGCGACCGCCAAGGCCATGCATGCGGTCGCGGCGACAAATACGCCGGCATGCTCGCGGTCGCTCGGCGCCTGCTTGCAAAAGAGCTGCACACCGCGGCGCATGGCCAGCATGGCCGCCACGCCCGCAGAGTTAGCAAGCCAGAAGCCCAGCCAGGGGCTGACGGCGCCGCGCAGCGCCACGCCGGCCAGGCACGCAGCCATGCCGGCAGCGGCAGCGCCCCAATGCCAGGCCGAACTGCGCGCCAGGCCAATGGCGGCCGCCGCCATCCACATCGCGCCCAGGAATCCTTGCTGGAGAATGACCACCGTCAACAGAAGTCCGGCATTGCTCATAGGCAGAAGGTTCCCTTACGGATGCAAGCCACAATAGGAGGACATCGGACGCCGACCCATGCTGATCAACTTCTTTTACACCTTGCGCGCTGCCAAATTGCCGGTCTCCGTGAAGGAGTACCTGACGCTGCTGGAAGCGCTGCGCGAAGGCGTGATCGGCGCGTCGGTCGACGACTTCTATTTCCTCTCGCGCACCACGCTGGTGAAGGACGAAGCGAACTACGACAAGTTCGACCGTGCCTTCTCGGCCTACTTCAAAGGCGTGGAACTGCTCACCGACTTCACGCAAGACGTGCCGCTGGAATGGCTGCGCAAGACGCTGGAGCTCGAACTCAGCCCCGAAGAAAAGGCTGCGATCGAAAAGATGGGCTGGGACGAACTGATGGAAACGCTCAAGAAGCGCTTCGAGGAACAAAAAGAACGCCACGAAGGCGGCAACCGCATGATCGGCACCGGCGGCACCAGCCCCTTCGGCGCTTACGGCTTCAACCCGCAGGGCATTCGCATCGGCCAGGACAAGGGCCGCAACAAGAGTGCGGTGAAGGTCTGGGACCAGCGCGCCTACAAAGACTACGACGACACCAAAGAGCTCGGCACACGCAACATCAAGGTGGCCCTGCGCCGCCTGCGCCGCTTTGCGCGTGAAGGCGCCGAAGACGAGCTGGACCTGGACGACACCATCCACCGCACGGCCGCCAATGCCGGCATGCTCGACATCAAGATGGTGCCCGAGCGCCACAACAAGGTGAAGGTACTGCTGCTGATGGACGTTGGCGGCACGATGGACGAGCACATCCACCGCGTGGAAGAACTCTTCAGTGCCACCAAGAGCGAGTTCAAGCACCTGGAGTTCTATTACTTCCACAACTGCGTGTACGACTTCATGTGGAAGAACAACCGGCGCCGCTACGCCGAGAAGTTCGCCACCTGGGACCTCATCCGCAAGTACAACAAGGACTACAAAGTGATCTTCGTGGGTGACGCGACGATGAGCCCCTACGAGATCCTGCAGCCCGGTGGCAGCGTTGAATACAACAACGAAGAGGCCGGCGCAGAGTGGCTGCAGCGCATCACGAATGCCTTCCCAAAGTTCGCCTGGATCAACCCCGAGCCACAGGGCGTCTGGCAGTATCGGCAGAGCATTTCCATCATCCAGCAGCTGATGAACCAGCGCATGTTCCCGCTGACGCTGACCGGGCTCGAAGGGGCCATGCGGCTGCTGAGTAAATGAGCGGTGGGAGCCGTGCCGTGCGCCTGGCCCAGCAGCTCAGCATGTGCTTGCGGCGCAGCAGCGCTGGCGCCTTACTGAGTCTGCTAACGCTGCAAGGGCTGGTGGGCTGCGCGATGCTGCCCTGGCGTGACCCGGCCGTTCGCGACGATGCTGCGGCACCCACCGGCCCACCGGCGCTGCGCATCAGCATCGACGCGCCGCCGGTGCTGAAGGCCATGCTTGAGCGCCATCTCGACCTCACGCGCCTGAGCGTGCTGACCCGTGGCGACGCCGTGGTCGACGACGAATGGACGCGCCTGGCCGAGGCCGCACCGGCGCAGGTCAAAGAGCTTTTGCAGACCGAAGGCTATTTCGCGGCGACAGTGACCTTGAGCCACGACGCCTTGCGCCAAGCCGGCCAGCCACGCGAGGTCAAGCTCACGGTCAACCCCGGGCCGCGCGCGCTGGTCTCGCGTGTGACCTTTGAAGTTGAAGGCCCGCTGCAAGCGCAAAGCGACGCCGGCGACCCGCGCGCACGCGCCTTGCTCGATGAGCTGCGCCGGCTCTTTGCGCTCAAGCCTGGCGGTGGCTTTCGCAACGCCGCCTGGAGCGAGGCCAAGGCCGCTGCACTGGCGCGGCTGCGCAGCGCCGGCTATGCGCTCGCCAGCTGGAGCGGCACGGCCGCCGAGGTCGACCCCGCCGAAGGCCGTGTACGCCTCTTCCTCGTCGCCGACAGCGGGCCACTGTTCCGCTCCGGCAACATCGAGATCGAAGGCCTGGTGGTGCATGACGCCGCCACGGTGCGCCACCTCGCCGACTTCAAACCCGGCACACCGCTGACCGACAGCCTGCTGCTCGACTACCAGGACCGGCTGCAGAAGTCAGGCCTCTTCGAGAGCGTCACCGTCAGCCACGACCCCGACCCCGCACTGGCAAGCGCCGCCAGCGTGCTGGTGCGCCTGCGCGAGCAGACGCTGCAGGTCTACACCGTGGGCCTGGGCTTCAGCGCCAACACCGGGCCGCGCGCCACCGTGGAGCATGTGCATCGGCGGCTCTTTGGCCAGCCGCTGCGTTCACGCAGCCACCTCGAGCTGGCGGGTCTGCGTCGCGGGCTAACGTTCGAGTTGAGCACGCACCCCGAAGAAGGGCTGCACCGCCGGGTTGCCGGCCTCACCATCGAGCGGCTGCAAACCGACACCGACGTGGTGCTCTCTGAGCGCGCGCGCCTGGGCCGTGCGCGCGACACGCTGGCCTTCGAGCAGCTCTACTTTGTCGAGGCCGAACGCGGCGTGCGCAGCACCAACGCGAGTGCGCAGCGCATTGCCAGCTTTGCGCTCTCCGCCAACGCACACGTCGTGCTGCGCGATCTCGACAACGTCGTGCTGCCCACGCAAGGCTGGACCCTGGCCTTGCAGGGTGGCCTGGGCCGCTCGCATGGCGACGGCGCCGTGGCGGGAGCCTTCGGCCGCAGCTATGGCCGGCTCACCGGCTACCTGCCCATCGGCGAGCAGTGGTACGGCCAGGCCCGCGTCGAGCTCGGTCACGTGTTTCGCAAGAGTGGCGTCTCGGCCCCCGACTCGCAACTTTTTCGCGCCGGTGGTGACGACTCGGTGCGCGGCTACGCCTACCGCAGCCTCGGCCCTGTGGTCGACGGCGCCGTGGCCAGCGGCGGCAGCCTCTTCACCGCGAGCGCGGAACTGGCACGGCCCATCTCGGCCACGCTGCCCGCGCTGTTAGGTGCTGTGTTCATCGACGCCGGGCGTGCCGGCACCAGCTTTCGTGATCTCACGCCGGCCATCGGCCTGGGCCTGGGCTTGCGTTGGCGCAGCCCCGTCGGCCCCTTGCGGCTGGACTGGGCCTGGGCCGAAGAGCTGCGACGTATGCGGCTGCACTTCAGCATCGGCATCGCGCTTTAAACCCGCGCACCGACATGCCAGCGCCGACCCCTGCGACCCCACCCGCTGGCGCCCTGCGCGCGGCGCGCAGGCTGCTGGCACCCGTGTTGTGGATGCTGCTGCTGCTGGCCGTTGTCGTCGGCACCGTCAGTGGTGGTGTGGCCTGGCTGGCGCGCAGCGAGGCCGGCACGCAGTGGCTGCTCGCGCGGCTGCCCGGCGTGCAGTCCAGCGGCGTGCAGGGAGCTCTGTGGTCGTCGCACTTTTCGATCGAGCGCCTGCAGCTGCAAGGCAGCGGCGCGCTGCGCAGCATCACGCTCGAAGGCGTGCAGGCCGATGGTTTGGTGTGGCAATGGCGGCCACACGCCAAGGCCTGGATCGGTGTCGATGTGTCGCTGCTTCGGGCGCGGCGCGTGCAGTGGCAAAGCGGGCCGCGCACGCAACGCGCGGCGCCGCGCAGCCTGGATCTGGCCTTGTCCGCCCGGGTCGCCGCGCTTGAAGTTGACGAGCTGGTGATCGACGGCCTGGCGCCGATGCGCCAGATCCGCGCCCGTGGCGCCATCGGCGCGCAAGGTGGCAGCGCGCACCAGATCGAGCAGCTCAGCTTCGCCTGGGACCGCCTGCAAGCCCAGGCCAGCGCGCGCATCGAGACCAAGGCGCCGTTCGCGCTGAAGCTTGACGGCAAGCTGCAATCCAGCGTGGGCGAAGCCTGGCAGGCCAGCGTGCAAGCGCAGGGGCCGCTGGAACATTTTCAGCTGCACACCAGCCTGCGTGGCACGCCCCGCGCCGGGCACGAGACGCCCGCGCTGGAGCTGCAAGCCGGCGTCAAGAGCTTCGCGCCGTGGGCGCTGGCCTCGCTGAAGGCCAGCACGCAAGCGCTGGACCTTGCGGCGCTCTTCAGCGCAGCGCCGCAGACGCGGCTCACGGGCGTGGCCGACATCGTCACGCAGTCGGCCAGCGCACCCATCAGCGCCGAGATCAAGCTCGACAACGCAGCGGCCGGCCGCTGGGACCAGCAACGCCTGCCGCTGCGCCGCATCGAGCTCGCACTGCGCGCTTCGGCCCAAGTGCGCGACCACCTTGAGATCAGCCGCTTCGACGTATGGGCGGGCGACGCCACGCAGGAAGCCGGGCATTGGCGTGGCAGCGGCCATTGGCGCGCCGGCACGCTGACGCTGGAGACACAGCTGGCCGCCCTGCGCCCGCAGCTGCTTGACGCGCGGGCACCCAAGCTGCTGATGTCGGGGCCCGTACGCGCCGTCGTGCGCGGCCTGCCCGGGCCCGATGCCTGGCAAGGCTTGCCGCCGCCAGCGGCCACCGCCAGCACACCGGCCAGCGCCCCCGCCAAACCGGCGTCCGCGCCACCGCTAACACTTGAAGTAAACGCCACGCTCGACGGCCAGATCGACGCCGCCGCCCTGCCCGTGCGCGTGCAGCTCGGCGCCCTGTGGTCGCCCCAACGCCTGGAGCTGCGCGAGCTGCGTGCCAGCGCCGGCAGCGCGCTCGCGCAAGGCCGCGCGGTGGCCGAGGCCACCAGCTCGGGCGCCTGGACAGTGAAGAGTGAAGGCACGCTGAGCAACTTCGACCCCGTGTTGTGGTGGCCCGGCGCCGAGGGCTCGGCCTGGCGCCAGGGGCCGCACCGCGTTTCGGGCAATTGGCAGCTCGACCTGCGCCTTCCCGCCAACGCCCAACGCCTGGCCTGGTTGCCATTGCTGCAAACCACCGCCGGCAGCGGTGTCGTGCGCGTGCAGGACTCGCAGATCGCCGGTGTCCCCGTACAAATGGAGTTGGTGCTTGGCCACCAGCCCAGCGACACCAGCGGCACACCGAGCAGCCTGCGCGGCGAGTTGCGCGCCGGCGGCAACCGTCTCAACGTCGAGGGCCGCGCCGACCCGCTGGGCGCGGGCAGGGCCGACCGCTGGCAGGCGGAGCTCAAGGCCGACAAACTCGCCGGCCTGGCGCCCATCCTGCGGCTCATCCCCGCGCTGGCCGAGTGGGCACCACGCGAGGGCAGCGCCACGGCCAGCGTGCAAGGCGTGGGCCGCTGGCCCGACATGCGCAGCGAAGGCCAGGCCACGCTCGAGGGCGCACGCTTGGGCGAGCTGCAACTGCAAAGCGCGCAGACGAGCTGGCGCTTCAATACCGCGAGCGACCAGCCACTCAACGTCAGCGCCGACGTGCAGGGCATGCGTATGGGCACCCAGCAGTTGAACAACCTGCATGCCGAGCTGCAAGGCACACTGCGCCAGCACGTGCTGCAAGCCCAGGCCACGCTGCCGCAAAGGCCACCGCAATGGATGGAGACCCTGTTCGGTCTGAACACACGTGGCGGGACCCGCGCAACGCTGCGTGCCGAAGGCGGCTGGGCGGCTGACGGCAGCGGTGGCGGCGCCTGGCGTGGCCGTGTCGCGCAGCTCGCCCTGGGCTCCGGCGACGCCGTTGGCGCAGCGCCTGGCGCAGCGGCCGCCGCGAGCGCTGCCGCTAACGCCGCAGTGACGGGGTGGCTGGTGGCCCGTGACTTGCGCGCCGAAATGCACTTCTCACCCCAGGGCGGGCTCGTCGAGCTGCGCGCAGACGCCGGCCAGGCGCGTTTGGCCGACGCCTTGACGCTGCGCTGGGACGCCATCGAGCTGAACAACCGCGGCGCACGTCCAGCCTTCACGCTGCGCGCCGAAATCGAGCCCTTCCTGGCCGCGCCGATGCTCGCGCGCATGCAGCCGGCGATGGGCTGGGGTGGTGACCTGCAACTCGGCGCGCGGCTGGACATCAAGGCCGCCGAGACCTTGGACGCCGACGTCGTCTTCGAGCGCCGCGCTGGTGACCTGCACATCGACGACGGCGCCGGGCGCCAGACCCTGGGCCTGAGCACCCTGCGGATGGCGCTGGCTGCGCACGACGGGCGCTGGCGCTTCACGCAAGAGTTTGCGGGGCGCTCGCTGGGTGACATCAAGGGCGCGCTGAACCTGCGCCTGCCCGCCGCGCAGCGCTGGCCCAATGCACAAAGCAGCATCGAAGGCGGCATCGAAGGGCGTGTCGCCAACATCGGCATCTGGAGCGCCTGGGTGCCGCCAGGCTGGCGCTTGCAGGGAAGCCTAACCACCAACGCGAGCGTGAGCGGCAGCCTCGGCGCGCCCGACTACCGGGGCCAGGTGCAAGGCCAGAACATCGGCGTGCGCAACCTGCTGCAAGGGGTGGACGTGAGCGGTGGCGAGGTCATGGTCACACTCACGGGAACGCGAGCGCAGATCGAACGCTTCGTGCTGCGCGGTGGCGACGGCGAACTCGCCGTCAGCGGCAGCGCCGAGCTCGAGCCACGCCCGCTGGCAAGGCTGCAATTGCAAGCCCAGCGCTTTCGCGTGCTCGGACGCGTGGACCGCCAGCTCACCGCCACCGGCAAAGCCGTGCTCGAGCTGCGCCCCGAGCTGGCCAAGCTTGAAGGCGAGTTGCGCGTCGACGAAGGTCTCTACGACGTCAGCCGCCGCGACGCGCCCGCGCTGGACGACGACGTGGTGCTTCGCACGGGCAGCGGCGAACTCCCCCTGCGTGAAGCCGTTGAAGCCGCGCGCCAGCCCCGGCGCAACATCCAGATGGACGTGCAGATCGACCTCGGCGAAAAGCTGCGCGTGCGCGGCCGCGGCCTCGACACCCAGCTCGCAGGCCAACTGCGCCTGAGCACGCCGCAAGGCCGCCTGGCCGTGCGCGGCATCGTGCGCGCCGTGGGCGGCACCTACGCGGCCTATGCGCAAAAGCTCGAGATCGAGCGCGGCATCCTCAACTTCAGCGGCGCCCCCGACAACCCCGGCCTGGACATCCTGGCGCTGCGCCCGAACATCGACGCCAAGGTCGGCGTGGCCATCGCCGGCAATCTGATCAAGCCGCGCATCCGCCTCTATGCGGACCCCGAAATGGGCGACACCGACAAGCTCTCGTGGCTGGTGCTGGGCCGCCCCAGCGACGGCCTGGGCCGCGCCGACAGCGCCCTCTTGCAACGCGCCGCCGTGGCACTTCTGGCCGGTGAAGGCGAAGCGCCCACCGACGCCTTCTTGCGCACCATCGGCCTGGACGAACTCTCGCTCAAACAAAGCGACGGTGAGGTGCGCGAGACCGTCATCACCCTGGGCAAACAGCTCTCGCGGCGCTGGTACCTGGGCTACGAGCGCGGCGTCAACGCCACCACCGGCACCTGGCAGTTGATCTACCGCATCGCCCAGCGCTTCACCCTGCGCGCGCAGTCGGGTCAGGACAATTCGCTCGACGTCATCTGGGTCTGGCGTGTGGGCGAAACGCCCATGCTGCCGGGCATGACGCTCCCCGTGGTGCCCGTGAGAAAATCCGCCGCGCCGCCTGCACTGGCACCAGGACAAGCAGCGTCAGCACCGGCCCCTTCCAACCCGCCGTAGTTCAACGGATAGAACGAGCGCCTCCTAAGCGCTAGATACAGGTTCGATTCCTGTCGGAGGGACCAGCAAGGCCGATCAATCACCGCCTCCCGAAGCATCTGAACCGAAAGCGTCGACCGAGGCGATCGCAGCGCCGGAGTCGCCGCAAGTGTCTCGCCCAGTAAGGCGGCGGACTGGCGGCACGCTCGAACGACCCAGAAAGCAAGCACGAGGTCTGCAGCGACAGTTGCACTTCCAGTTCCCCACTCTCATCGCATTTCCGGATCGCGATGAGCGCGCCTACTGCTTGAAGCGTGGCGCCGAGGACAACGCGGCCAGTCGCAACCCCTTGGAAGAAGAGCTGCTTACCTAGGCGGTGTGGGGGATGAAACGCATGGCCCGGGTGAACGGCTTGGTCAACACCGTCAAGGTCTTGTAGAAGAAGTTGCTCTCACGCTTCGCACCCGCCAACAGCGCGAGCAAGCCTTGCCCGACCAGGGCCAGCAAGGCGATGTACAGAATGAGTTGCAGGGCGTTGAGGGTGAACAACATTGAGCGGGCTACCAATGAGCACAACGACTGTTGAACTGCCGGCTTACTGCTTTCTTACAGCGAGGCCCTTGACCCATGGTTATGGAGATCAGTGCTTTCCCTGGGCGCTGGACTTTCGGGTTTTTTGTCTCCACGTAAACCCGAAGCCAACGGCTCGATCGGCCACAAGCGCAAGCCTCGGTTTCACCCCGAAAGCCATAGCAAAAGTGGACCTTTGCTGACGCCAACTTGACAAGCCCAAAGACACGACCCGTCAGCACGTCGTCAGTGCCACTTGCAACCCTTCGCACTCGCCAAGCACCGGGAACGTCTCCCACGCTGGCCTACGCGGAGACCCTCACCATGGAATTGACCCAAACGCGGCCCCTCGGCGCGCCCCATGCCGAACCCCGGCCCATGACCAGCGACGAAAAGCGCGTCATCCTGGCCTCGTCCTTAGGCACCATCTTCGAGTGGTACGACTTCTACCTCTTCGGTGTGATGTCGGCCATC
>JANMMH010000110.1:0-17363 GCA_031373055.1 Rubrivivax sp.
CCGCCCGTTGCCGCGCCTACTTGCTGCCGGTTTGCAGCCCTTGCAGCACGGCAATGTCCTTCGCCGCCACGCCCTTGGGAATCGACGCCAGGAAGCGGTGCATGAGCTGCAACTGCTCGTCGCTGACATGCTTCACGTCCAGCCGCGGCATCTGCTCGCGCGGCGTGCGCACGAGCGCACGGAAGGCTTCAAACGGGTAGGGCTCGGGCGCCAGCTTGGGCGCGCCGCTGCGGTCACTGCCCTGGCCCACGGTGCCGTGGCAACTGAAGCAGCCGTTGTCCATGTAGAGCTGGCGGCCGCGCTCAACATCGGCGTTTGCGGTCTGCGCCTGACTGGTGTTCATAGCGAGCAGCATGGCCAGCAGCAGGGTCGTGGGTGCGGTCTTCATGGGTTCATCTCCTCGGGGGTATTACCAACTTGTCAGTGCGCCGGCCGTGCCCGCCGTGGCGATCAACACCAGCGGTGGCAAGCGTTTGAACATGAGCAGCAGCGCCAGTGCGGCGGCGATGAAGACGGCGCCCTTCCACGCGCCCGGCGCTTCACGCACCAGCAGCCAGCAGGTCGACGCCATCAGGCCGATGGCCACCGGGCCCAGGCCGCGCTGCAAGGCTTTGATGATGCGTGTGAATTGCGCCATCGCACTCAGGCGCGACACAAGCACCGGGAACACCAGCGCGGGCAAGGACAGGCCCAGCGTGGTGGCCAGTGCTCCGGGCAAGCCGGCGATCGTCCAGCCCATGACGGTGACGAAGAGGATGTTGGGCCCGGGTGCCGCCTGCGCCAGGGCGATCGAATTCATGAACTGGCCGTGGCTGAGGTAGCCATGCTCTTCGACGACATAGCGGTGCATGTCCGAGGCCAGCGCCAGCGCGCCGCCGGTGGCAAACACCGACAGCGACAGGAAGTGCGCAAAGAGCGCCAGCAGCTCTTGGTGCGTCATGGTTTGAGCCGCCACCAGGCGTAGGCCACCGAGGCCACACCCAGGCTCAGCACCACGGTGGCGATGGGCAGGCGCAACAGCGCGACGGCGGTGAAGCTGAGAAGCGCCACGAGCATGCCCACACGCTGGCCGCGCAAGGTGCGCGCCATGCGCGCGGCGGTGTGGATGATGAGTGCGGCCGCGCCCGCACCCATACCGTGCAGGGCGCCTTGCACCCAGCTCAGGTGTTGGAATTGCAAGAAGACGCTGGCCAGGCACAGGACCAGCACCGCCGCCGGCAGCAAGAAGCCGGCCAGCGCCGCACAGGCGCCACGCAGGCCGAAAAAACGGTCGCCCATCAGCACGCATAGGGAGATGCCGGTGGGCCCGGGCAGCACCTGGCAGATGCCAAAGAGCCCGACAAAGTCTGGCGCGCTGAGCCAGCGCTTTTTCTTCACGATGGTGCGCTCGGTGACGCTCAGCGCACCACCAAAACTCTGTAGCGCGATGGCGCTATAGGTGGTGAATAACTCCCATGGGGAGCGGGGTCGCGCCAGGGCCTGGGTCTCGGGCACGCGCGTCTCGGGTCAGCGTTGCGGCGCGCTGGCAGGCCGCTGCAGCACTTGGTGCAGGCCATAAAAAAGCAGGCTCACGAGCAGCAGTCCCAGGCCAATCCAGAGGCCCGCCGCGTCCCAGGCCAGTGCAAAGCCCTGCTGCCATTCACGCGCCCACGACGCTCCTGCGGCCAGCAGCGCCAGCAGCGCGATGAAGCCGCTGGAGATGCGGCTGGCCTGGCGCGCCATGCGGTCGCTGCGCTGGGCGCACCAGCTCAGCAAGAAGCCGTTGCCGGCATCGGCCAGGACCATGCCCGCGCCGAAGGCCAAGGCCATCAAAGCGACCGCACCGATGCCGCTGTGGCTGCCACCGCTCGCTGCAAAGTACGCCGCCTGCGCGATCGCGTCGAGCGATAGCGCGAAAGCGACCCCCACCAGCACCGGGTGCAGCTGGCCGCCGCTCAAACGGTTCAGCGCTGCTGCCAGCGGGCCGACCGGGCGCGCGTGCTCGCCTGGCGCTTTGCAGGCATGCACGCCGTTGCTCACCGCGATGAAAAGCAGCAGTGCGGTGGAGATGGCCAGGCCCAGGCCGTCCAGCCACTTCGGCAGCGCCACACTTTGGCCAAAGAGCAGCAAGGCCGCCACGAGCATGGCCGCGCTGTGACCCAGCGCAAACTGCAAACCCACACTGCGCGCGCGCCAGTACGAGCCCTGCAGTTGGCGCGAACGCGTCATGCCGTCGACCACGGCAATGTGGTCGGCATCGAAGCCATGGCGAAAGCCGAGCAAGGCTGCGAGCAGCAGCGTCGAGGCCAGGCCGGTGTTACCTAGGTCGGCGTTCATGGCGCGGCAGTCTCATGCAGCAGGCGACGCTTCATACGCCGGCCTTGTCGTGATGGTGATCGTGATCGTGATGATGTCCATGGTCATGGTCATGCGCATGGTGCTCATGCCCATACGCATGCTGCTGACGCGCATCAAGCTCCTGCCGCCGCCAAGCATCCGGGTCACTCTTGCCATGCGCCTGCGGGTCTTCGCTGAAAACCAGCGACTTGATGGTCACGGGCACCGTCATCGAGGGCATGCGGATGCGCCCGAGATCGATGAAGTCAAAGCCCCACAACGTCACGCCGTCGATGACCAGCACCTCGCTGGTGACGCGTATGTCTTCGTGAATGATGTGGCCCAGGCTCATGGCGATGTCGCCGTCGGCCACGACATACAGCGAGCGGCCTTGCGCCAGGCTTCGCGGCAAGGCGTTCAGCAGGCCCCGCGCCAAGGCGTGCAGGCGGCGGTAGGCCGGTGGGCCGGCCCAGCGCAAGGACACGGCCACGTCTTGCTCGCCTTCCACCAGGTCATGCCGCGTGAAGGCGCGGCGCAGCGCCTGTGTGACGGCCGCAGCATCGATATCGTCGCCAAACTCCAGCGCCAGCGGCACGACTTGCAGGTTCTTGCGCGGCAAGAGCACACGCGGCTCGGAGACGAAGGTGGTGTTGCCGCTGAGCTGCACGCTGTATTCCGACGCGCCCAGCACCGTGGCGCGTATGCATTCACCCGCCGGCAGCAGTGGCCAGGGCAACGCGCCGGCGTCCAGGCGATGGCGCAAAGCCTCGCCGAAGAGCTTGCCGAGATCGCCGAAGTCGCGCGACTCGCGGCCGTAGACGTATTCACCCACGCCGCCCGAGAACATCACGCCGCCGATGTTGCCGAAGTCACTGATGGGGTCGGTGAGCAGCAGCTCGCGGTAGTCGGCCTCGGTCGCCGTTTGCGTCAGCACACGTATGAGCGCGTCGGCCATGCCACCGGCCACGTCGGCCATCTGCGCGCGGCTGACCGTGCTGCCGAGCTGCCAGTCATAACCGGCAAAACGAGCGTGGCGCTGGCCCATGGGGTCCAGCCTTGAGATGCATGCCTGGCCGTGGCCGATATCGTCGGCGACCAAGAGCCGCCCGCCGGTGTGCACGGCCGCCGTGGCCACGAGTTCGCCCTGGTCGACGAGGCCGAGCTTGGTGGTGCCGCCGCCGATGTCGACGTTCAAGATGCGGCTGCCCGCGTCGAACGAGCGCCGCGCCGCGCCCGAGCCGTACACCGCCAACATCGACTCCATGTGGTGGCCGGCCGTGGCGCAGACAAACTCACCCCCCTGCTCGGCCAGCATGGCGGCGATGGCTTCGCCGTTTTCGCGGCGCAGGGCTTCGCCGGTCAGGATCACGGCGCCAGCGTCAACCTGGTCGGCATGCAGGCCGCTGGCTTGGTAAGCCTCTTCGATGATCTGCGCCAGTGCCGCCGCATCGATGTGGGTGGCGCTCAAGTAGGGCGTTAGCGAAATGGGCGACTGGTACAACGGCTCGCGCGAGATCACGACGTAACGCGTGCTGAGCTGGTCGGCCACGCGCTGCAAGTGGATCTTGGAAAACACCACCTGCGTGCCCGACGAGCCGATGTCGATACCCACGCTGTGCAGCAGCACGTTGTCTTGCTGCCAGAGCGATTCACCACCGTCGCCCGCAGGTTCGTCGTGGTCGTGGTCGGCGCCTTCGCCATGTGCATGGCCAGTGGGGTCGATGCCCCATTTGTGGTCTTTGAGGCTGTGGGGAGTGGGAGTGGTCACGGTCGCTTTGTCTTCAATCAATCGGCTGTTCAATAGAACTGGTCGAAATGCTGCTGCTCAGGCGGCACGCCGGCGTCCAGCAGCATGCGCTGTACGGCCGTCGCCATCACGGGCGGGCCAGCGAAGTAGACCTCCATCGCTGCCAAGTCGGAGCCATGCAGGCGCAGTGCGGCGTCGTGCACGTAGGCCATCTCATACGCGCTGCTGCCAGCGTCGGGGGTAGGTGGTGTGGAGACAAAGGCTCGGTAGCTCAAGCGCGTGCCCCAGCCGGGCAGTTCACGCAGCATGTCTTCACCGCAAATGTCGGCCGGCGTGCGGCCACCGTAGAGGAAGTGCAAGCTGCGGGCGTTGAGTGCCGGCTCGTGCATCGCGGCGCGCGCGATCGACATCATGGGCGCCAGTCCCGAGCCACCCGCCAGACACAAGATATCGCGCGGCGCGTCGCGCCTGAGCCAGGCCATGCCGTAGGGGCCGTCGAGCTCGATGGCCTGCCCCGGTTGCAGCGCGAAGAGCGCCGCGCTGCCCTGCCCTTCTGGCAGCTTGCGCACTTGGAAGTCCCAGCCCTGCGCCGGGCCACCGTCGTACACCGCGTTGCTCATCGAATAGGCCCGCGGTCCCACCACGCCGGGCAGCCACGCCAGCGCGTACTGTCCGGGCTCGAAGGCCAGCGGCATGGCCAGCTCGAAGCTGAACTCGTGGATGTCGTGCGTGATGGCGCGGCGCACGCGCAGCGTGGCGGCCACGCGCTTGGGGCGGTGCAGCGGCACGCAGCGCGGCATGGTGCGCAGCTTGATGGTGCAATCACCAAGCGGCTGGCTTTGGCAGCCCAGGTGGCGCTTGCGCTGGCGGTCTTTGTCGCTCAAGCCGGGTGCTAACGCCCAAGCGGTGTGCACATCACCCTCTACCAGCTCGAATTTGCAATTGCCGCAGGAGCCGACATTGCATTCGTACGGGAAGCCGATACCGGCGCGCTGCGCGGCGCGCAGCACTGTGTCACCCGCGAGGCAGGTGAAGGCCGTGTCCGCGCCGGCCAAGCGCACCTGAAAGGTCTGTGCACTCATTTCGAACGGTAGCCAAGGCGCAGCGACACCGCGTCGCCCGTGCCCACCACGTCGGGGGCGAGTGCGCGCAGGTCCTTCTTCGTCAGCCGCTGCGTCGGACCCGCCAGGCCCACGGCGGCCACCACCTTGCCCGAGATGTCGCGCACGGGCGCGGCAATGCAGCGCATGCCGTTTTCGCTTTCTTCGTCGTCGATGGCGTAGCCCTGCTGGCGCACTTCGTCGAGTGAACGCTGGATCGCGGCCAGCTCGGTGATGGTCTTGGGCGTGCGCGGCTCCAGCGGCTCGGCCAGAACTTCAGCCACCAGCGCGGGGGGGCTGTAGGCCAGCAGCACGCGGCCTTCAGCCGTGCAGAACGCCGGCTTCAAGTCGCCGATATAGGCACGAATGCCAATGGCGTGGCCGCTCTCCAGGTTGTGCAAATACATGATCGAGCTGCGCGAGAGGATGGCCAGCGTGGCGGCCTCTTGGTACTTGTCGCGCAGCACGCCCAAGAGCGGGCGCGAGACGTTGGAGACATCCATGCGCCGGCGCGCCAGGGCACCCAACGTGAACAGCGACAGGCCCAGCCGGTAGCGGCCGTTCTCAGGGTTCTGTTCGAGAAAACCTTCCGCCGAGAGCGTGGCCGCGAGGCGGTGCACTGTGCTCTTGGCCAGGCCCAGACGTTTGGCCAGGCTGCTGATGCCGATCTCGGCTTCTTCGGCCGAGAAGGCCTTGAGCACGAGCAAGGCTGAGGTCACGGAGGACAAGCGGCCCGTGGCCGTTTCCTTCGCTGCGCTGCCGATAGTTTTCATGTCCATGGGGGTTGACTAGGCCGAGGCATCACGCGGCATCAGCATCACCAGTAAATTGGCGCAGACGATGGTGATGGCAAGGAAGTAAAACGTTGCCGACAAGCCCCATTCGTCAGCGATCAAGCCGCCCAGCAGCGGCGACACCGAGGCGCCCAGCGACTGCGTGCCAAAGAGCACGCCAATGGCACTGCCGCCCATGTTCTTGGGCGTGGCCTCCAAGGTCCAGGCCTGGATCACGGGGCGCAGCGCGTAGAGGAAAAAGCCGAGCACGGCGATGAGCACGACAAACGCTTGCGACTTGCCTGCCACGGCCATCGCCACCAGCACCACGGCAGTCATGGTCATGCACGACATGACAACGCTGCGGCGGCCGCGTTTGTCCGACAAGTGCCCGGCAATGGGTGCCGCGATCAGCCCCGCCGCTTGCAGGATGAACATCGCGCCGCCCACCCACAAGGTTGACCAGCCCATCTCGCGCGCCATGAACAGCGGCAGGAACGTCAGCAACGCGTTTTGCGTCATCGAGCGAAAGGCGCCGCTGGTACTCAGCAGCATCAGGCTGCGGTTGCGAAAGAGTGTGCGCAGGCCGGCGCGATAGTCAGCGAGAGACTGACGCTGGCCGTCGTCGACGGTGCTCGCTGTCTTCTTCGCGCCCAGGCTTAAGGTGCCTAGAAACACCAAGAGCGCCAGCGCCATCACCAGGCCCGGCACGACGTTGATGACCACCACCTGGCGCCAGGTCAGCACCGCGAGCAAGGCACCCACTACCAGCGGCGCGATGGCGTCGCCGGCGTTGCCGCCCATGCCGTGCAGCGCCAGCACGAAGCCTTTGCGCTGGGGGAAACGCCGCGCCAGCGTGGGGATGGCCGTGGGGTGCCACAGGCTGTTGCCCGCACCCACCAGTGCCACGCAGGCCAGCAGCATCAAGTAGCTGTGCGTGAAGCTCATAAGGAGGTAGGGGAAGCCGACCCAGAACAGCGACACGCCCATCAAGAGGCCCTTGCGCCCGACCGTGTCGACCAGCACGCCACCAGGCACATTGGCCACGGCGCCGGCCAGGTACTGGCAGGTCATGATCAGACCGATCTGGCTGAAGCTCAGGCCCAGCTCCAGGCCGATGATGGGCAGCAGCAGATAGAAGGTGGCTGGGTACCAGTGCGTCAGCGCATGGCCCAAGGTGATGAGCCAGAGCTCGCGCTGGCTGCCGCTTGCGCCGGGTAGGTCCGCGCTGGGGGCCGTCAGAGTGGTGCTCATCGCTTGCGTGCAGCTTGGGCGTGCAGCTTGGGCGTTAGCGCGCCGCCCGCTTGATCACGGTGTCGTCATAGAGCTTGCCCCATTTTTCGGCTTCGTCCAGCGAGCGGATGGGGTCGGTGATGAGGACCTTCACACCCTTCAGCGGCGAGGGCACCGTGGTGTTGGTGGGCACGTAGTCGATGGAGACCATCAAGGCCTGCGCATCGGTCAGCATGTACTCGTGGAACAGCAGCGCGGCGTGGGGATGTTTAGCACGCAGCGCCACGCCGATGGCGTTGGAGCGTGCGATGGCCGGCTCGATGACAAACCATTCGATCGGCGCGCCCTTTTTCTTCGCTTGCTCGGGCATGTAGTTGTAGACCGTCAGCGCCATCGGCACTTCACCCGACACGACCATGTTGGTCAGCAGCGTATGCCCCGTGCGCGGCGAGATGCCGTTCTTCGCCACCAGCTCGTTGAAGAACTTCAGGCCCTTGTCTTGGCCACCCATCAGGTCAACCACCGTCTGGAACCAGTCCTGGTTTTTGGCCTCAACGCCGAGCTTGCCTTTCCACTTGGGGTCGAGCAAATCGGCATAGGTCTTGGGCAGGTCTTCCTTCTTCACGCTGTTGGTGTTGTAGGCCTGCACCCACACCGACAAGAGTGTGGCCGCCCATTGCTGGTGCGCTGGCACCGAGCCTGGTGCTAACAACTTATAGGTGGGTGACTTGACGGCCTGCAAAACCTTCTCGCGCGACAGCGCTTCCATCTCGGGCGAGCCGAAATGCACGACATCGACCTCGTCGCGCTTGGCCGCCGCTTCAGCCAACGTGCGCTGCAAGACCTTGTCGGTGCCAGCACGCCAGACCGTGACCTTGATGCCGTACTTGGTCTCGAAGGGTTTGACCAGCGTGGGCAGGTCTTTCTCGGCGATGGTGGTGTAGAGCGTGAGCGCGCCCTCCTTCTTCGCCGCCTCCACCAGGCGCGCCAGGCGGTCGGCGCCTTCATAGGTGGCCAGCGGGGTTTGCGCGTGGGCCAGCGACGCGCCAAGCGCTAACAGCGAAAGAGCGGTGACTCGTAAAAACGTCTTCAAGGTCGACATCACGACCTGCCTTTGGCGCCGAAGATTTCCTCGTAAAGCTTGTTCCACTTTTCGTACTCATCCAGCATCACACGCGAGTCGACGAACTTCATCGGCCCTTTGGTGAAGGGGCTGTCGATCTTGGTGTTGGTGGGCACGAAGTCGCGGCTGGCCAGCACCTTTTGGCCTTCTTCGCTGAGCTCGTAGTCGAAGAACAGGATCGCCGCATGTGGGTTCGGCGCCGCGCGCAGCACGCCTATGCCATTGGGCCGCGCGATCGGTGTGCCGATGGAGAACCAGTCGATCGGCGCGCCCTTGTCTTTGAGCTGCTCGGCCTTGTAGTTGTAGACCGTCAGCGCGAACGGGATCTCGCCCGACACCACCAGCTGCGTCAGCAGCGTGTGGCCCTTGCGTACCGACATGCCGTTGGCCGCCACGATGTCCTTGAAGAGCTTGACGCCTTTGGCCTCACCGATCTCGGCACACACGCCCGAGAGCCAGTCTTGGTCTTCAGCCTCGATGCCCAGGCGGCCCTTCCAGCGCGGGTGCAGCAGGTCTTCCCAGGTCTTGGGCAGCTCTTCTTTCTTCACCAGCTTGGTGTTCCAGGCTTGCACGAAGACGTTCAGTCGCGTGCCCACCCACTCGCCATGCGGGCGCAATGCTTGTGGCATGAGCTGCGTGAGCACGGGTGACTTGACCGCCTGCAAGATCTTCTCGCGGCTCATCGACTCAAGCTCGGGGCCGTTGGTTTCGATGATGTCCACCGTGTGGCGGTTGCCACGCGCTTCGGTCACCGCGCGCTGCAACACCTTCTCGGAGCCGGCACGCCAGATCGTGCTCTTGATGCCGTACTTCTTCTCGAAAGCTGCAGTGAGCGCGCCGATGTCGTCGGTCTGCGCCGAGGTGTAGAGCGACAGCGTGCCTTCCTTTTTGGCGCCGTCGACAAGGCGCTGAATGCAATCGGCACCGGTGTAGTTGGCCATCTCGGCCGTAGTGGCGCGGGCTTGCGCCCAGGCTGCAGGCAGGGACAGCGAGGCGGCTGCGCCGCCGATGAGTTGGGTGAACTGGCGTCGTTGCATGGCGCTTCCCTATTCGCTTTCTTTGGTGACCTTCTGCCCCTTGAGGAAGAGATCGGACCAGAGCTTGTCCCACTTGTCGGCTTCGTCCAACGTGATGATGGGGTCGATCATCTCGAAGGGGAACTTGTTGAGGCTGGTGTCCACCGCCACGCTGGCGGGCACACGGTTGCGCTCTTTGATCAAGAGCTGGCCTTGCGGCGAGAGCATGAAGTCGGTGAACAGCAGCGCGGCATGCGGCCGAGTCGAGCGCGCCACCACGCCGATGCCATTGGGCCGCGCGAAGGTGGGTGTGAGCGCCTTCCACTTCACCGGTGCGCCCTTGACCATCAAGCGCTCCATGTTGTGGTTGTAGATGGTGGCGGTGATGGGCACCTCGCCCGACGACACCAGTTCGGCCAGCAGCGTGTGGCCGGTGCGCATTTGCGGCTTGGTGGCCGCGAGCTTGCGAAAGAAGGCCAGGCCCTTGGCCTCGCCCATGTGCTTGACCACTGCCGCAAACCAGTCGGTGTCGCTGGCCTCAAGACCGAGCTTGCCGGCGAAGCGCGGGTGCAGCAGGTCTTCGTAGCTGTTGGGCACCTCGTCGGGTTTGATGAGGTTGGTGTTGTAGCCAATGGTGAAGAAGTTGAAGCGGTCGGCGACCCAATGGCGGTGCGCCGGAAAGGCCGACGGCGGCAGGTCCTTGAAGTGCGGGCTGTGGAATTCACTGAGCAGCTTTTCGCGGTGCAACGCTTCCATCTCGGGCCCATTGGTCTCTAAGACGTCAAAGGCAAAGCGGCCCGCGCGCGCTTCGGTGACGGCGCGCTGCAAGACCTTCTCGGAGCTGCTGCGCCATAGCAGCACCTTGACGCCGTACTTCTTCTCAAAGGCCTCGGTGATGGGGCCTGAGTCTTTGGTGTTGAGCGAGGTGTAGACGCTCACCTGGCCCTCTTTTTTGGCGCCTTCAAGCAAGCGCGCTTCGCGGTCAGCGCCCTTGTAGAGATAGATCTCGCGGTTGCGCGCGGCGGCGTCCTGGGCTCGAAGCAAAGGCGTTGCGAGCATGCCCGCGCCAAGCGCCAGCAGGTCGCGGCGCGCCTTGTCGCGTGGGCGGCGATGAATCATCTTGAAGTCTCCTCAAGTGAACTCGCCTGCAAGCGGGCTGCGCCCGCCGCAGCCCGAGTTTGCCTGCGCTTAAAAGTTGTGCGAGATGCCACTCATGATGTGGCGAACGTCTTCGCCCGGGGTCGGTGCGCCGAAGTCGGCGGCGGCGAAACGCGCGGCCTTGCCATTGGTGATCTGGCTGTAGGCACCGTAGATGAAGGTGCGGCGGCTCAGGTAGTACGCCAAGCCAGCGGTGAGCTGCGTACCTTCAAGGCCGGTGGTGGCGCACACGGCATTCAAGCGCGAGCAGCTGCCAGCCTCTGACTTGACGTAGTGCGCCATCACGCGCCACAGGTCGAAGCGGCCGTCATAACCGACCAGGTAAGCGGTGTTCTTGTAGCTCTGGAAGCGGCCGTTGACGACCGCGCCTTCTTTGTATTCCTTCTTGATGACGTCGAACTCGACGGCATGGCCTTTGGCGAAGCGCCACTCGAATGCCGCCTGCACGGCGGTGTCTTTGGACGTCACGTTGTCGGCCACGCCGTTGTTGCGCATCGCCGAAGGTGAGTTGACCGAGCCGCCGAAAAAGTTGTCGTGCTTCTCCCAGGCCAGCGACGCGTAGAACGGACCCTTGTCGTATTTCACGCCCAGCGACAGGGTCTTGGCCGGGCCCAGGTTGGCGGTGGGGTTCTCTTGTGTGGCCCATTGGCCAGCCACCTGGAAACCGCCGCCAATTTCGGGCGAGTCATAACGAACGGAATTCGCACGGCGCTCATGGAAGCGCGCCGCGTTGCTGGTGCCGAAGCTCACCTTGCGCAGAATGTTGCTCGACGACACCGGCGTGCCACTGCTGATGCCCAGGATGCCCAGGGTGTCGCCGTACTCCTTGAACACGGTGTCCATGGTGCCGAGCTTCACCGAGCCGAAACCACCGTCGACACCCACAAAGGTATTGCGGTTGAAGAAGAAGCCGGCCTGCGCACCGTTGTCCACCAGCACCACGCCTTCGAGCTGGAACACGGCGCGCATGCCACCGCCAAGATCTTCACGACCGCGGAAACCGATGTAGCTGTTGCCAGCCGACATGCCCTTGACCTTGGGCACGCCCGTCAAACCCGTGGGGTTGGGTGCCAGCGTGGCCGCCGAGGTACCGGCCGCCGTCGGGCCCGAGCCCGTCTCGATTTCGAGATAGGGATACAGCTTGCCATAAACCTGCACACTTTGCGCGTTAGCAAAGGTGCACAGCGCAGCCGCGCTCAGGGCCAGGACCAGGGGGAGTTTGTTCATGTCTCTTCTCGCTTTGAGTTGTGAATCGGGTCGACCCAGGGGCGGCCGTCTTGGCGCTATCGTTCTTGTTGACGGAACAGTGATCTTGTTAGTGGAACGCTGCGGCGAAGGGTGCTTGAGAGCTCAGCCTGTGTCAATGCGGGGCGCCCCGGAATCAGGCTTTTTGCAACAGTTGTGGCGCTGGTGGCAGGTCGGCCAGCTCGGCCTCGTAAGCCTCTTGCATGCGCGGGCTCAAGCCCACCTTGGCCAGCGCCTGCGCAAAGGTTTCGCGCACGGTAGGCGGCTCGTCCGCGTAGTCGACCTGGTCGCCGCCCACACGGCGGCTGATCCAGGCCTTGGGCACGCCCTGGGCGTTGCGGATGGAGACGCCCTCGGCCTTGAACGCCAGGTAGCGCGCGGGGGTGGTGCCGGTGTTGAAGTGCTGGTGAAACCACATGTTGGGCGGCACGATCATCGTGCCCTCTTGCCATTCATAGCGGTTCAGCGGCTCGCCTTCGGGCGCCATCAAGCTGTAGCCACTGCCGCTCATGATGATCACGTGCGCGCCGGGGCCATGCGCGTGGGCCTTCTTGTAAGTGGCGGTGGGGAACTGGCTGATGTGGCTGTTCATGCTGCCCTTGGCCATGCTGAAGCGGATGTGGCCGCCACCGGCGCCGCGCTCTTTGGCGGGAATGAGCGGCAGGTTGATGGCGTCGGCCACAAAGTTGGTGTCCAGCAGCAGGCCTTTTTGTTCGCCGCCGTTGGCAAAGTAATTGCTCTCGCCAGCAAAGCGGTTCTTGAAGTCGTAGTCGGTGTTGAAGACGAAGTCGGTGTCGCCAAAGGCGTTGATGATGGGCGGGCCGTTGGTCACGGCAATAAAGCGTGCCGGCTCGCTGCCGCTACCGTTGAAGTGCTGGTGCGTGGTGTTCAGCGGGATGGCAAAGATGGAGCCTGCTTTCCACTCGAAGCTGAGCTTGGCACCCGCGCTGTTGCGCACGGTGGTGGAGCCGCGGCCGTCCAGCACGTAGATCATCTCTTCGAAGAGCTGGCGCTGCGGTGCGAGCTCCTTGCCCGGCGCGATCTCGCACACGTAGCAGTCGTTGCTGGTGCGGCTGGCGTCGTGGTTCATGTAGACGCCGCGCCCACCGCGCCGCGCCCAGGGCTTGAGCGCCACCGTGTGCAGGTTGTCGACAAAGATCGACGCGATGATGTCCAACCCTTCGCTCTCGACCCAGCGTGTGTAGGGCGTGGCCTTTTCGGTCTCGAACTTCTTGGCGATGGTCTCGCTGACCAGGGCGTCTTTGGTGGGTGCGTTGTTCATGGCGGGAAAGCTTCAGGTTCAGGCCGGCTGGGCCGTTTTCACGTAGCGCGCCACCAGCTCGGCGGTGAGCGTCACGCCACTCTTGAATTCCGGCGCGTTCTCAAGCTGCTCAAGATCGTTCAGGCCGCAAGACTTGAAGATGCGGTTGATGGCCGAGATCAAACGCACGGGGCGGTCAGGGCTGGCGTTGAAGTGTTGGTGGATGGTGTTGGGCGGGATGTAGATCACGTCGCCGGCTTCCCACTCGTAGCGCTTGACCTCCACCTGCGGCGTCCAGTGGTAGGTGTCGGTGATCTCCACGTCGCAATCCTGGTGCAGGTCGTAGCCGCGCCCTTCGACCACGTACAAACACTCTTCGGCCAGATGGCGGTGTTTGCCCGAGTGGCTACCCGGCGGAATGATTTGCATGTAGGCGTCCACCGTCTCCATGCGCGTGTTCATGCCTTCGTTGAGCAGGTGCTTGAGCAGGCCCTGACGCGCCATCTCCCAGGGCATGTCTTCGGGCTTGACGACCTTCTTGCGCTTGCCATTGCGCGCGGGCGCCGTGGCCGCGTCGTCCAGCAATTGCTGGTACAGGTCTTGGTGTGCGCTGCCTTTGAGCCAGGCTTTGGCTTCGGTCCATGCCATGTCGCTCTCCTATTCGTCAGCGTGGTTGAAGTTGACTTCTTCTTCGCGGCAGACGAAGCCTTCGCCGCCCGGCGCCGGCACGCTGGAGCGCGGCTCGACTTGCTGCTGGAAGAGCATGTTCATGAACATGTACATCGGCTTGGTCTTGATCACCAGCGCGCGCGCGGGTTTGGTGTTGCTCGCGTTGAAGTGCTGGTGCACGCAGTTGTTGTGCACGATGGCGATGTCGCCTGCCGTCCAGTCGTAGCGAACGCCGTCGTGCACCTCGTAGCCGTCGCCGTCAAGAATGTAAAACGCCGCCTCGTTGACGTGGCCATGCTTCTGGCTTTTGCCACCTGGGCCGTACTCTTCCAGGTGCAGGTGAAAGAGCTGCGAGATGCTGTCTTTGGGCTCGACGTAATGGCGGCTGAAGGCCTGCGGGCCGTCGTTGAACTTGATCTCGCTGCCCTTGCGCACACGCGGCATGGCGCGCAGGCGTTCGAGCTCGGTCTTGAGGTTGTAGCTGCCCTGGATGCCGCGCACGAAGACGCGGTCTTTCTTCGAGTGGTAGTGCGACTCGTTGGCGACAGGGGCGCCCGGTTTGGATTCAGCGGCCATATTTTTCCAGTTGATAGCGCTTGGGTTTAAGGGCGCGGCACAGCTCGCGGTTCAGGCCGACTTGCGGCAGCGACAGCCCTGCTTGCACGGCCATCTCTTGCACGATGAGCATGTCGTCTTCGGCCCAGGCCATCGTCTGTTTGCCCCAGACCTCGAGCGCATGGTTTTCGGCGCTGCTCATCATCAGCGCCTTGCGCAGCACGTCGATGTCCATGCCGTAGTGGCGTGCCAACGCAAGTGCTTCGTGATTCGCAATCAGGCAAGCCCAGAGGATCAGGTTGTTCGCCGCTTTGGCGACCTGCGCCGTGCCCACGCCGCCGGTGTGCACGACGTCCGCTGAGTAGGCTTTGAGCACGGGCGTGAGGCGCACCACGACATCTTCGGCGCCGCCAACGAAGGACAGCAGCGTGCCGTTATCAGCCGCCGCGCCACCACGGCAGACGGTGCTGTCGACGATGCGAAGGTTTGGCGTCGCGGCGGCGAGCTCCTGCACGGTCTCGGGGCGGATGGTGCTGAGGATGGCGACGATGCTGCCGGGCTTGGCACTGCGCAGCGGGCCACCTTCCGCCAAGAGCGCGCGCACCTGGGCGTCGAAGCCGACGCAGATGAGGATGACATCGCTTTGCGCGGCGAGAGCGGCGTTGTCCTGCGTCCAGCGCGCGCCGAGTTGCTGCACAAGTGCCGCGCGCTCGGGGTTCACATCGCTGGCGATCGTGCTGAAGCCCTTCTTCACGAGGTGGCCGATGATGGGTGTGCCCATGCGGCCGGCACCGATCAAACCAACCGTTAGCGTCTGAGCACTCATCGCTTCTGGCAAATCGTGTCGAGCAGCGCGGGCTGCCCGGATTTCACTTTGGCGATGGCGCGCTGCAAGGCTGCGGCCACCTCACCCGGCTGGTCGATCGGGCCTTCGGCGTACCAGCCCATGCTGCGCGCAAGTGAGGCGAAGTCGGGCGGAGGGTCGTCCAGGTCCATGCCGATTTAGGCGCGGTCTACCGGCGTGCCGCGCTGCTTGGCCATGCGGATCTGGTGTTCCCAGTCGTTGAAGTAGGCGCGGTTGTTGTACATGACCACGAGCATCGGGATCTTGTGTTTGGCCGCGACCCACAGTGCGCCAGCATCGAACATCAGGTCGCCATCGGGCTGCATGTCCAACACCAGGCGGCCCTTGTCGCGGTGGGCCAGCGCAACGCCTAGGCTGATGCCGAACTGCGTGGCCGTACCGAGTGACTTGCCGGCGTGGCGGTAAGGCCTGTCGAAGTTCCAGAGCTTGCGTGTCCAGTCTTCCAAGGTTCCCGCAGTGAGCACCCAGTCTTCGTCTTTGATCTGCGTCCAGACCTCGCTGGCCAGGCGCCCCAGCGTGATGGGGCTGAGTTCACGCTCTTCCAGCGCCTCACGCGCCCAGCCGTCGCGCAAGCCCTTGTGCTTGCGCGCCGTGCTGGCCGTGCGCTTGACGATGCGCGCGGCCAGCGTCGCGTCCTTCTTCGCCTGCTTCTTTAATAACGCCGTGAGTGCGGGCACAGCCAGCAGCGTGTCGGCGTGGATGCGCTGATTCGCGTAGAGCAAACGCTGGTAGTCCATGGCCCAGGCGCTGATGTTCAGGTCGCCAAAGCCGATGTCGATCCACTGGCAGCCTTTGGGCGTGACGCTCACAAGTTCGCGCGTCGTGCTGGTCAACGTCGTGGAGGGCTTCTCCCAGTCGCGCACGTCGACGCACAGCACCACGTCGGCGTCTTCGAACATGGTCTTGTCCATGCTCAGGTTCAGCGGGTGAAGGCTTGGGAAATTCAAGCGCTGGTTCAGGTCGTAGACCGGTGCGCCCAGAGTTTCGGCCAGGGCCACGAGGTCGTGGAAACCTTGCGCCTCACGCCCGGCGTACTCGGTCAGGATCACCGGACGCTTGGCCTTGGCAAGCGTCGTGGCTGCGAGCTGCAAGGCCGCTGGGTCGGGCGCAATGCGTGAGGGCACGGTCTGGAAGCTCTTGGGCGGCAGCGGCACCGGCGCCTCAAGTTTCTTCTCTTGCAGCCAGGCATCAAAACACATGTACACCGGGCCGCGCGGCTCGGTCATCATCACCGAATAGCCACGCGCAAAGGCCTCGGGCACACCTTCCACGGTCGTCGGCTGATAGTCCCACTTGGTGTAGTCGCGCACCGCCTGGCCCTGGCTTTGCGCGCTGTGAATCCAGTCGATGCGTGGGCGACGTTTGGTCTCGTCCATCGGGCCGGTGGCGCCGACGATGAACACCGGCACGCGGTCGATGTAGGCGTAATACACCGCCATGTTGGCGTGCAGCAAACCCACCAGGTTGTGCAGGATGGCCACCATGGGCAGCCCGCTGGCTTTGGCGTAACCGTGGGCGATCTGCACGGCCGTTTCTTCGTGCTGGCACAGCATCATCACCGGCACATTGCCGCCGTAATTGACGATGCTGTCGTGCAGCCCGCGGTAGCTCGCACCCGGGTTCAGCGCGGCGTAGGGCAGCTTGTAGTGGTGCAGCAGGTCGACGATGGCGTCGCCACCCCAGCGCTCTTTGGGCTTGACGGCGGCGGGCGTTTTCTTCGGGCGCACCACGCGTGCGAACCGGTCGTCTGAGGACATGCGGGAGTCCGTTCGCTTTGACGGTTAGGTAGTCAAGTCAAGCGGCCAAGTTAGGCAGCTTTGAGCTCAGGCGCGGCCGGCATGGCCACGCACTTGGCCGCGTCGATCTGTGCCCAGACTGGCTCGCCGATTTTGGTGTAAATCGTCGGGTGCGTGCGTGACAACACCGTGCGCGCGCCCACCTTCAGTTGCCAATCAAGTGACTCACCGAGAAAGACCTTCTGGTCGACCACGCCGTGAATGACGTTGAGTTCACCATCGGGCTTGGTCTCCACCAGACGCACGTCTTCCGGGCGGATGGAGAGGATGACTTTGTCGCCAACCTTGACCGTGTCCACAGAGAGTGAACGCAAGGTACCGAGTTCGGTGTCGATCAGATAAAAGCCTTCTTCGGCGTCGCGCGCGCGCACCGTGCCGTCGACGAAGTTGGTGGTGCCCACAAAGTCGGCCACGAACTGCGTTTGCGGGCGCTCGTAGATTTCACGCGGCGTGCCGATCTGCTGAATGCGTCCGGCGTTCATCACCGCGATGTGGTGCGACAGCGC
>JANMMH010000117.1:0-13952 GCA_031373055.1 Rubrivivax sp.
CTGGCCAGTGCTGCCTCGGCCCAGGTCGACACCTCGCAATGGTCATGCAGCACCTGCCCCTACCCCAAAGGCAGCGTGGCGGCGGTGACGGTCGGCTTGGGCGCCGTCTCTGACGACTCGCTCGCCTTCGGCGATTGGCGCGGCCTGCCACGTAAGGGCGCGCACCTCGTGCTCGGCGGCGAGTTGTCGTACCGCAATGCCAGCGGCTACTACGCCGATCTGATGGCCGACGAATTGGGGCTGGACACACGCCGCCTCACCGCGCAAAGCGGGCGTGAAGGGCTCTACAGCCTGGACGTCGGCTTTGCGAGCATCCCGCGCCACTTTGCCGAGGGCGCGCGAACGCCCTTCCTTGGCAGCGGTGGCGCCAACCTCACGTTGCCGCCTGGGTTCCCGGCCGCCACCAGCGGTGCGATGCCTCTTTCCACCACCTTGCGTGATGCCGATCTGGGCTTCGATTGGCGTCGCGCCGAGTTGGGTGGCTCGTGGCTGGCGCTGCCGAAGTGGAATTTCAGCGTCAAGCTGCGCCGCGATGTGCGTGACGGCACGCGGCCCTTCAACGCTTCGTTCTTCGCCACTGCCGCGCAGCTGCCCGCGCCGGTGGACCATGTCAGTGATCAGATCGAGCTCGCTGCGTCCTACACCGATCGCCGCATGCAAGGCAGCCTGGCCTATGTCTTCTCGCAGTTCAGCAACGACGCCAGCGCGCTGCGCTGGGCCAACCCGTTTGCGACGGTGACCCCAGGCGCCACCGTGGGCCAAATCGCGCTGGCGCCTGACAACCAGCAGCACCAGCTGCTCGGCTCGGGCGCTTACACCGTGAACGACTGGTTGCGTGCCAGCGGCGACTTTGCCATCGGCCGCTTGACGCAGAACGCAGCCTTCCTGCCGTCCACGATCACACCGTCGATCGTCTCAGCCGCGCTGCCTGCAGCGTCGCTGGACGGCAAGGTCGACACCTTCCACTCCAGCGTGCGACTGAGCGCCACGCCGACGGCCAGCCTGCGCCTGGCGGGTGTCTACACACGCGACGTGCGCGAGAACAACACGTCGGTGCGCAGCTACCCGCAAGTCGCCACCGACCTCTTCGCCGCCGCCGGCCCGCGCAACAACATTCCCGCCGACCTGTGGCAAGACCGCGTCAAGCTCAGCGCCGACTGGCGCGGCCCGGCCACGCTGCGCCTGGCCCTTGGCGCCGACTGGGACCAACGTGAACGCAGCTTCGCCGAAGCTGTGCGCACGCGCGAGACCACGCTGTGGCTGCGCGCCAACGTGCAGCCCACTGCGATGCTGAGCCTGGGCGTGAAGCTCGCCGGCAGCGATCGCACGCATTCGAGCTACGGCGTGGCGACCTGGCTGACCACGCCCGAGCACCCCCTGCTGCGCAAGTACAACCTGGCCGAGCGCCAGCGCGAAACGGCAGGGCTGCGCGCGGACCTCACCCTCAGCGAGAAAGTTAGCATCGGCCTCACGGTCGACCACGCCAGCGACGACTACGGCGGCTCGCTGGTCGGCTTGACCAGCGCACGCAGCACCAGCGCGGGCGTCGACGTAGCCTGGGCGGTTTCCGAGCACACGAAGGTCTACGCCTTCGCGCAGGGCGAGCGCATCCGCTCGGCGCAGTCGGGCAGCCAGCTGCTGCACGGCTCCGAATGGACGGCACGCACGAGCGACCGCTTTGAGCTGCTGGGGCTGGGTGTCAAACATGCCGCCATTCCCGACAAGCTCGACATCGGCGCCGATCTCACGGTCTCGCGTTCACGCAGCAGCATCAACGTCCAGACCGTGCTGCTGGAGCCCGCATTCCCGACCGACAAGACGACGCAAGACAGCCTGAAGCTCTTTGCCACCCACAAGCTCAGCGAGCAGATGTCGATCCAGGGTAGCTACTGGTTTGAGAAGCTCGATGCCCGTGACTGGCGGCTGGACGGCGTGCAAGCCGGCACGGTACCCAACCTGCTGACTTTCGGCCACGCCGCACCGCGCTACGAGGTGCACGTGCTGCGGTTGGCCATGCGCTACCGGTTCTGAGGGCGCGCGGCGCTCGGGCGCCGCGCGCGTGCTGACTTAGGGCGCCGACCCCGCCTTGGCGGCGGCGGGCACCTCAGCCGCATTGGGCTCCACGGGCTCTTTGTGCGCCACGCCGGTGTGGCACTCGATGCAGGTGGCCTTGCCACTGCTGAATTTCTTGTGCGCCTTCAAGGTGTCTTGGCTTTGCTTCTTCGCATCCCAGGCGCTGGGGTCGTGGCAGGTGCGGCAATTCGCCGAGTTGTTGGCCTTCATCTCGTCCCACACGATGTTGGCCATGCGCCAGCGCTCACGCTCGAACTTCTCTTGCGTGGAAATCGTGCCGCGCATCTCGGCCAGCACGTCCACCGCGCCGGCCTTGGCCTTGTAGAAGAGCTTCTCGGGGTAGTTGTGCGGTACGTGGCAATCGACACACATGGCGCGCACGCCGGTGCGGTTGTTGTAGTGCGCCGAAAGCTTGTGCTCGGGGTAAACGAAGCTGGCGTGCGAGTGGCAGGCGCCGCCGCAAAACTCGTCGGTGCCCGTCAAGTGCACGGCCACCTGGGTGCCGATGACGCTGCCCGCGCCGAGCACACCGCCCACCAAGACCAGCGCGAAGATCGACCAGCGCGCCGAGGGTGAAAAGAGCCAGCGCCACAGGCGCTTGAACAAGCCCGGCGTGCCGGGCGGCGCGGGCGCGGCCATGGCGGCGCTACTTCGTGGTCAGCACGAGGTTGACCACGGCCTTGAGGTCAGTGTCGCTGCCCGGCACCTTGTTGTGCTCGTCGCCGTCGCTCATCTTGCCGCCGGTCTTCAGGTAGGTGAACAGCTTGTCCGACGCTTCGGCGTTGCCTTTGTACTTGGTGGCGACCGAGGCCCAGGACGGACCCTTTTTCGTGGTCGACGCGGTATGGCACTTGCTGCACTTTTCCTTGGCCACGATGTCCTCAGCAGGACCGGCCATCGCCACACCCGACAGCGCCCAAAGCGCAGCGGCAGCAAGCAGGGCAAGAGGTGTTTTCATGGGGCAGCTCCGTCGCGGTGACATGTGTTGGGCCATTCTGGGCAGCTTGTGCCAGGGCGGGCTTGACCTGCATCAGTTGCAACGACGCCGCCCCTGCCATCCTGCGGTGCTGGCCGGCGGCGTGCATGGCGGAGTCAGCACATGGAGCTGCAACGATCGGTGCTCTTGCCCTACGCGGCGCACGACATGTTCGACCTGGTCGAGCGCGCCGAGCACTACCCTCAATTCCTGCCCTGGTGTGTGGGCGCGACCATCCATGAGCGCAGCAGCGAATGGGTGGCGGCTCGGCTGGAGTTCAGCTACCTCAGTCTTCGCTTTGGCTTTGCCACGCGCAACCAAAAGAGGCGCCCGCGCAGCCTGCATGTGCGCTTGGTCGACGGGCCCTTCAAACACTTCCACGGCGACTGGCTGTTCACGCCGCTGGGCATGCAGGGCTGCAAGGTCAGCTTCTCGGTGAATTTCGAGGTCACCCAGGGCTACCTTGACGCCCTGGCCGCGCCGGCTGTGCAGGCCGTGGCGCGCGCCATGCTCGAAGCCTTTGTGCAGCGCGCTGCGGCCACGCTGCCGGCGCTCTTGCCAGAAGTCTCGCCAGAAGTCTTGCCCGCGCTCGTGCCGGCGCCCCTGCCCGGATTTGTCCCAGCGCAAGGGCTAGTCCTTGAGGCTGCGCACACTGGCGATGTGCAACCCACCGAGGCCGCCGTGACCCCTGCCGACACACCCTTGCTCGACACCGTGCGCGCCTCACCCCTGGCGCGCCATCTCACTGCGGACGAGGCCAGCGTGCTCGCTGGCGCGCTCAGCATGTCAGGGTTCGCCGCCCACGCCGTGCTGGCACCCGAAGGGGCGAGTGATCATCACCTCTATGTGGTTGTTAGCGGTGCTTTGGGCGTCGTCAAACACCACGGCCAGCCCGACGAAACCCTGCTCACCCAACTCGGCCCCGGCGAGATGGCGCATGAGCTGGGGTTCCTCGACGGTGCCGAGCGTTACGCCAGCCTGGTGGCGCAGCGCGACACGCAGGTGCTGGTGCTCACGCGCGCCGCGCTGGAGGGCCTGATCGACCGCCATCCGCGGGTGCTCTACGGCGTCATGCGCGCCATCGTGAAGACGGTGCACGCCACGCAAACGCGCCTGGCGCTGCAAGCCAGCGAGCTCACCAACTACATCGTCAAGCAGCACGGGCGCTACTGAGGCGCTCAGACCGCGCCCACGATGAGCCCCACCGCAATCAGCTTGATGATGGCGCTGGCCTTCGCCGGCTTCGCCTGGCTGGCCTGGCGCAAGCTGAGCATCGTGGCTGCGCTGTCGCCTGAGAACCGCGTCGACCAACCCCTGGCACGCCTGCGCAGCGTGCTCATCAACGGCTTTTTGCAGCAGCGCATGCTGCGCCGCGAGTGGCGCGCCGGGCTCATGCACGCGCTGATCTTTTTCGGCTTCATGGCGCTCTTGCTGCGCAAGCTGCACTTGATCGCCATCGGCTTTGATGAAGCGGCAAGCTTTCCTGACGCCTTCGGCGGGCCCTTCGCGGCGTTCAAAGACGCCATCGAACTCGTCGTCATCGCGGCCGTGGTCTACGCGCTTTGGCGCCGCCTGGTGCTGCACCCACCGCGCCTGGAGCGCAACCGCGAGGCGCTGGTGGTGCTTGCGCTGATCCTGGCCATCATGCTCAGCGACTTCGCCTTCGACGCCTTTCGCTTCACGCAGCTGGCCAGCAGCTGGCCGGCGGTCGCGCATGAGCGTGATTGGGCTTTCGTCGGCGCTGCGCTGGCTAACTTCACAAGCACGCTGACACCCGAGACGTTGCGCCTGGGCTACCACGGCTTTTATTGGCTGCAAATGGCCACCGTGTTTTCATTCCTCGTACTGCTGCCCGCGGGCGAGCACTTCCACATCGTCACGGCCCTGCCCGCGCTGTACTTTCGCCGTGGCCGGCCCGGCCAGCGTGTGCCCACGGTCGACCTGGACGCGCTGATGAACGCCAGCGACGAATCGCAGATGAAGGCAGGCGTGCGCACGGCCCTGGATCTGAGCTGGAAGCGCGGCCTGGACGCCTTCACCTGCACCGAGTGCGGCCGCTGCAAAGACGCCTGCCCGACGCACCTGACGGGCAAACCGCTGTCGCTCAAAGCCGTGAACGACAGCCTCAAGCACCACCTGCAAGGCGAGCGCGAGCGCATCTTGCGCGGCGACCCACAGCACGAGCTGCCGCCGCTGATAGGAGGCGTCATCAGCGACGACACGCTGTGGGCCTGCACCAGCTGCGGTTACTGCGAAGCCGCCTGCCCGATCGAGCTGGAGCACCTCGACAGCTTCTTTCAAATGCGCCAGCACCAGGTGATGATCGAAGGCGCCTTTCCGCACGAGTTGAAAAAAGCTTCGAGGCCTGGGAGTCGCAGGGCAACGCCTGGGGCCTGCCCGCCGAGCAGCGCGGCGACTGGGCGCAAGGGCTGGGCCTGCCGCTGGTGCGCAACCCTGAGGACCTGGCCGGGTTTGAGCTGCTCTTTTACGTCGGCTCGGCCATGAGCTACGACCCGCGCGGCCAGAAGATCGCGCGCGCCTTCGTGCGTGTCTTGCAGCATGCTGGCGTGCGCGTGGGCCTGCTCGGCGCGCGTGAAGGCAGCACGGGAGAGTGCGCACGCCGGCTGGGCAACGAGATGCTTTTTCAGCAGCTTGCGGGCAACTTGGTGAGCACGCTGAACGAACTGGGCGTGAAGCGCATCGTCTGCTGTGACCCGCACGCCATGAACTCCTTGCGCCACGAGTACCCCGAGTTCGGTGGCCACTTCGAGGTGCTGCACCACACCCAGCTCATGGCCGAGTTGCTGTCGCAGGGCCGGCTGCATCTCAAGGCGAATCTTGAGCGCGTGATCTACCACGACCCCTGCTACCTGGGCCGCCACAACGGCGAGTACGACGCGCCGCGCCAGCTGCTGGCCGCACTCTCGCGCGACGCGCCGCTGGAGTTCGAAATGTCGCGCGAGAAAGCCATGTGCTGCGGCGCTGGAGGCGGGCGCATGTGGCTGGAAGAGACCATCGGCACGCGCATCAACATCGTGCGCGCGGAGCACGCGCTGGCGCAGTCACCGGCCATGGTGGCCACCGCCTGCCCCTATTGCGCGGTGATGATGGCCGACGGCCTGGCGGCGCTGGCGCAGCGCACGCCCGGCGGCGCGGCGCTGCCCTCACGCGACATTGCCGAGCTGGTGGCCGATGCGCTGCAAGGTAGCGAATGAGCTTGGCCATGGCCGACACCTACAGCTCCGACAACGCCATCGAGCGCGTGCTGCAAGACGTGATGCTGCCCGAGCTTGACCGCGACATCGCCGACATCGAAGGCCGGCTTGAAGAGATGGAGCAGGAAGAAGCGATCTGGATGCGGCGCGGGGCGGGGGGTGAGGCGGCTGTGTTTGTGCGCCAGGATTCCAGGGTGCCGTGACGCCAGGGCCTCGCCTTTGTTCAGCAGGGCTGGCGCTCGATGAAATGCAGCGCCGCCGCACCGCGCCTGTGACCGAGCGTCATCGACACCCGCATGTGCTAGCTCCGAACGGGAGTGGTGCGTCGCCCTGCACTCATCGAGCGATGCGCGTGGGCGTCCATGGTGTCGGACTGCTGGCCGCAAAGCTGACGTCAACGGCTCGTCACCTGTGCCGCGCAAGCATTGCGCGGGCAGATCCAGGATCAGCGCGCCAAGGTGCGCGCCGACGCCAGGGCCGGCACCAGCCGATCGCGCCAAACGCGATAACCCGCCTCGCTCGGGTGCAGGCCGTCGACGAACAGGCGTGCCGTTTGCTGGCCCTGTCGATCGACGAACGACGGATACAGGTCGAGCCACGTGGTGAAGCCCGCGAACTCGGGGTTCTTCGCCAGCGCGGCCAACCGCACGTTGACAGGTTTCACGACCGTGTCGTTCCTGGACGGCTCCGATGTGGGCAGGATCGACTGCAGCAAGAGCCGCGCGTTAGGCTTGCGTGCGTGCAGCGAGCGCATCACCGCCAGCACACCCTCGAACACGCTGTCGGCCACCGGCATCTCGGGCGCGTAGGAGTTGTTGATACCGACCATCAGCACGAAGAACTCGGGGGCGAGCGCTACGGCATCCAGTTGGCCTAGGCCGCCCTGGGACTTCGGCAGGATCCTGAAGAGCAGGTGCTCAGTGCGGTCGCCAGAGATGCCGATGTTCAGCGCGAAGTTCTCCGGCACCGCGCGCCCGAACGACTCATCCCAGACGCGGCGGCCGTGCATGCGGCCCGGAATCCATGGGTCGTCACCCAGCAACCAGAAATCGGTGATCGAGTCGCCCACGAACACCAGCTTCACCGCGCGCAGGCTCGCCGCGTCCGTAAGCTGCGCCTGGATCGTGGCTTGGCGCTGCTGCCAATACTCGACGCGGGCTGCGGGCCGTGTCGACGCGAAGTCACGCGCCTCTGCGCTGGGCGCGAAGAGGCTCGCTAACGCGATCAGCATGGCGGCCAGCCGACGCGCGGTCGGGGTCGAAGTCATGGGCTGTCTCCATCGAAGAGGTCGGTCGCATCACACCAATGCGCACCAGGCTCGGCGCACAAGCGTGCGAGAGAGGCCTCGAAGGCCGTCCACATCGCCTCGTCGATGAGCTCAAAGGAGTGCCCCCAGAACCAGAAGACTCCGGTCGGCCGGGCACGATCGAGGCGTCGCCAGAAATCCGGCGCCAGAAAGTGGCAGCTCGGCGCTGCGGCCATGGTGTCGAGCGTGTCGACGCCTGACTCTGCGGGAAGCGTGGTGCGGGCGTAGACGTGACCGGCATCGCGCACGGCCTGCGCGACCGCGGTGTCAAACGTGCCGAAGGGATAGACAAACCCGCTCACCGGCTGGTCGAAAAGGTCCTGCAGGCGTGCACGGCCCTCGCTGATCTCGCGCCTCGCCGTCTCGATGGGCAGTTGATCGAGGTGGGGGTGCGTGAGCGTGTGGTTGGCAATGCTGAAGCCGTCGTAGACCTCGAGGAGCTCGCCGTGGCCAAGCCGCCAGACCTCGGTGTCGCCGTAACGCCAGCCGAACTGCCGCTCCTGCTGATGCAGGCCGGCGTTGAGGTTGAAGGTGGCGCGAGCTCCGTGGCGGCGCAGCAGCGACACGAGACGGACATCGGCTGTCACCCCGTCGTCCCAGCACTGCACCAGCTTCATGGCGATGATCGTAGTCCAGTGGCACCCGGCGCCATGGCGCGGCTGAGGGCTGGGGCGCGCACAGCCTTGCGTGCCTCGCAGCCAAAGCGAGCAGCAGATGCGGGTGCCTGAAGCAGGCAGCCAGGAGCGCCCGCTCATGGCCCTTATGCAAGTCTTGCCAGAACCGCCAGGTGTTGTCGTTCAAAAGCGGCAGCTTCCTGACAAGTCAACATCACCGTGGTCAGCATGGAGGCGACGGCGATCACGCGTCGACAATCGACACCATGGACGAAGTTCGTGCCCTGCTGCTGACAGACGTGGTCGACAGCACCAAGCTGTCAGAGGAGTTGGGCGACCGGGCGATGGCCGAGGTCTGGACGTCGCATGACCGTGTGGCGCGCGACCTGCTTCCCGCCTGGCGCGGACGAGAGATCTACAAAACCGACGGCATGCTGCTGTTGTTCGAAGCCGCGGCCGACGCGGTGAACTACGCGATGGCCTACCACCGCGAGCTCGCGGCGCTGCCGGTCCCGCTGAAGGCGCGTGCCGGCTTGCATGTCGGGCCGGTGACCCTGCGCGAAAACCATGCCAGGGATGTCGCGCGCGGGGCCAAGCCACTGGAGGTGGATGGCCTCGCCAAGCCGATGGCAGCCAGGGTGATGTCGCTTGCCCGAGGCGGGCAGACCCTGCTCACGTCTGGGGCGCGGGAAACGCTCGGCGAGACGGGTTTGCAGGTTCAGTCGCACGGCCACTGGGTCGTGAAAGGCATCTCGGTGCCGGTCGAACGTTTCGAGGTTGGCGAGGCCGACTTGGTCTTCGCTGCGCCAGGCGATGGGGACAAAGCCTATCGTGTCGTGCGCAGCGGTGAGCGCTGGTTGCCGGTCAGTCGAATTCCAAACAACCTGCCGCCGCAGATCACGTCCTTCCATGGTCGTGAGCGCGAGCTCGACGAGATCAGGGCGGCGCTGCAGTCGTCGCGCCTCGTCACGCTGCTGGGCATGGGCGGCCTGGGCAAGACGCGGCTGTCCTTGCAAGTGGCGGCCGAACTGCTGGCCGAGTTTCCTGAAGGGGCGTGGTTCCTCGACCTGTCGGCACTGCGTGAGCCGGCGCTGGTGGTGGAGGAGGCGGCGCGCCTGCTGCAGGTGCAGGAGCAGCCCGGCCGCACGCTGCTGCAGGCCCTATGCACAGCGCTGCAGGAGCGGCACCTGCTACTCATCATCGACAACTGCGAGCACCTCGTCGAAGCCGCCGCCGAGCTGGCGCACGCACTGTTACGCGGCGCCCCGCAGGTGCGGCTGCTCGCCTCCAGCCGCGCCGCGCTGCGCGTGAGCGGCGAGCAGACCTACGCCGTGCATCCGCTGTCCGTGCCCGACGTAGCGTCAGATGTGGCCCAGCTCGAGCGGATGCCTGCCGTGCAGCTGTTCGTGCAGCGCGCGCGCGCACCGCAGCGACTTCGTGTTGGACGCGGCGCAGGCCACAGACGTGGCCGAGCTCGTGACGCGGCTCGAGGGCATACCGCTGGCGCTGGAGCTGGCAGCCGCGCGCGTGCGCTCGCTCGCCGTGGTCGACATCAATGCGAGGTTGAAGGACCGCTACAAGCTGCTCACGGGTGGCAACCGCGGTCTGCAGCAGCGCCAGCAGACGCTGCGCGCGCTGGTGGACTGGTCCTACGACCTGTTGCCATCGGCCGAACAGACGCTGCTGCAGCGCCTGGGCATCTTCAGCGGCGGCTTCGATCTGGCCGCAGCCGAAGCCGTGTGCGGCACTGAGCCGCTGGACGCGCTGGATGTGCTCGACCTGCTGGACCGGCTGGTCGAAAACTCACTCGTGGTGATGGGCAGCCACACCGGAGGTAGTCCGGGCCGCGCAACGGACAGCACGCGCTACTCGATGCTCGAAACATTGCGCGAGTACGCGCAAGAAAAGTTGCAACAGTCGGGTGACATCGCAGCAACGGCGAAGCGTCACTGCGAGCATTTCTTTGGCTTCGCCAAACAGGTGCGTGAAGGCCTGCGTGCTGCGCAGCAGGCGCACTGGGTGCAGCGCGCAGAGGTCGAGCTGGACAACCTGCGCGGGGCCATGGCGGCGGCGCGCGCGGGTCACGCCGACCCGCTGCTGGCGGCCAAACTACCGGTGGCGCTGCAGAGCTTCTGGATCTTGAGGGGCTACCTCAGTGAGGGTCGCGAGCATATCCGCGTCGCCCTGGCGTTGCCGGCCATCCAGGCTTCGGACATAGGGCGTGCACACACGCTCTACGTGGCTGCCGCGCTGGCTAACGTACAGGGCGACCCAGCCGAGGCCGAGCAATTGCTGGAGACCTGCCTGGCCCTGCGGCGCGGCCTGCAGGACGTGGCCGACATCGCGGCCACCTTGTCGGCCCTCGCCATGGCGCGCCTGGCCACGGGGCAATCCGCCGCCGCGCTGGCCGCAGAGCAAGAGGCACTGCCGCTGTTTCGCAGCATCGGGCACCGCGCGGGCGAGGCCGCCGGGCTGCTTCATCTGGGGCAGATCCAGATGAGGCTGGGCCACACGCAGGCTGCCGTGGAGCACTTGAAGCTGAGCCTCGACCTGACGAAATCGATCGAGCACCTGGAGGCGGAGTGCGAATGTGAACTGCTGCTGGGCGAGTGCGCGCAAGCCGAGGGCGACATGGCCAGCGCGCAGGCGCATATGCAGCGATCGCTGCAACGCTGCCGTGAAGCGGCCGACCGCAATAATGAAGCGAAGGCGCAAGGCGCGCTGGGCCGCCTGGCACTAGTGCAGCGCGACGTGGCGTCAGCACAGCCCTTGCTGGCCGCTGCGCTGCGCGCCTTTGACCGTTATGAGATGCGCTCTGAGCTCATCGCAAGCCTGGAAGATCATGCTGGACTGGCCTTCGTACTGGGTCGGCACAAGACAGCGGCCCGCTTGTTGGCCGCTGCCTCGTTATCCCGTAGCGTTCTAGGCCTGCCCCAAGCTCACGACGTGCATACCCGTTGCATGGCCTTGCGCGAGGCGCTGCAAACGCAACTCGGACCGACCGGCTGGGCCATGGCCGAAGCGGCCGCTGAAGCGGCTACGTTGGGCGATGCAGTGAAGGCCGCGCTGGCCCTTCGGCCCCAGGGGCCCCGCTAACGCTGCCGCCGCCGGCTGGCCGGGTACACGACGGTCTCTTCAAGCGCGATGTGCTCGCGGTAGAGCTCGGTGAAGGTTTGCGTGGCCGCCCGCAGGAAGTCCGGGTCGTACCAGTTTTGGCCTTCAGCCACAGCGCGCAGTTGCGGCGCGAGCTCCAACCAGTCTTCTTCCAGCCAGCCGTGGTCTTGCTGCAAGCGCCGCACATGCTGCACCAACTCGGCGTCGCCGCTGGCCAGCAGGCTGGGGAAGACGAGTTGCTCTTCGGCGGCATGGTGGGCACGTGCGGTGCTGTCGAAGAAGTTGCAGATCTGGCCAGCCAATTCACGTGCGGCGTCGTCATGACCGGGGCTGTCGAGTTGCTCAAGCATCAGCCTGAGCTGCGACAGGGTCTGCATCACGCGCCGATGCGTGTCGTCGAGTTGCTCAAACGACGGTAGCGCCGGCACGGCCGGGCGTGTTGGGCGTGGGTGTCTGGTCATGGTGTCCTCGTGCGCGCGGGCAGCGCCTTCATCCCTGGCAGTGATGGTGGCGGCATGTCTTGCATCTGGCGCCTGCGCGGCGGCCCGGCCTTTGACCTGGCGCAAAGCGGGCGCGTCTTGAACTTGCGGCGGGCGAGTCGCGGTGGGAGCATTTTTCCCGGCGCCATCGTGGCGCCTGGAGATGCGGATGGCCACCATGCAAGCCCAGCCGCTGCTGGACGCCCTGGTCGTTGGCGCGGGCATCTCCGGCCTGTGTTGCGCCCATGCCTTGCAGCGCCGTGGCTTGAGCGTCTTGACCCTGGAGGCGGCACCGCGCGCAGGTGGCGTCGTGCACAGCGTCGAGCGTGATGGCTTCCTCTATGAGCTGGGGCCTAACAGCCTACTTGACAGCACCGCGGCGGTGGCCGAACTGGTGGCCGCGCTGGGCCTGGGCGCACGCCAGCGCTGGGCCAGCGAGGCGGCAGCGCGCCGCTATGTGCTGCACGACGGCGTGCCGCTGGCGCTGCCGAGCTCGGCCTCAAGTTTCGTGCGCACGCCACTGCTCTCAGCGCGCGCCAAGTGGCGCCTGTTGTGCGAGCCCGTGGTGGCGCGCGCGCCGGCGACACGGGACGAATCGGTGGCCGATTTCGTGCGCCGCCGGCTCGGCGCCGAGGTGCTCGATCAACTCGTCGAGCCCTTCATCGCCGGCATCTACGCGGGCGACCCCGAACAACTCTCGCTGCGGGCAGCCTTGCCACGGCTGCATGCTTTCGAGCAAGACAGCGGCAGCCTCGCGCGCGGCCTCTTGCGCGACGCCAGCGCAGCGGCAGCCGAGCGCGCGCGCCAGGGTGCGGCCGCGCCCGAACGCACGCCCGAACGCGCGCCCAAGCACACGCACACGCGCAGCTTTTCATTCGACCGCGGCCTGCAAGTGTTGATCGACGCACTGGCCGCCGCGGCTGGGCCGGTGGCGCTGGACACCCAGGTCACGCACGTCGAGATCAACGACGGGCCGACGTTCACGGTGTGGGCGCGGCATCAGGGCCAGCCGCTGCACTGGCGCTGCCGCGCACTAGTGCTGGCGCTGCCGGCCGCTGCCGCAGCGGGCTTGTTGCGATGCCATGCGCCGGTGGCTGCAGCCGCGCTGGACGACATCGTCTACGCGCCGCTGGCCAGTGTGGCCTCGGCCTATGCCGCAGCCGACATCACCCATGCGCTCGACGGCTTTGGCTGCCTCGTGCCGCGCCTGGCCAAGCGCTCGCTGCTGGGCGTGCTCTTCTCCAGCTCGATGTTCCAAGGCCGCGCGCCGCCGGGGCAGGTCTTGCTCACCAGCTTCGTGGGCGGCCAGCGCCAGCCCGAGCTCGCAGCCCTGTCCGAGTCCGAGATCGCCTGGCACGTGCATGCCGAACACCGCGCCATGCTCGGCGCGCGCAGGCCGCCGCACTGGCAGGTGGTGACGCGCTGGCCACGTGCCATCCCGCAGTACACGCGCGGCCATCTCGCGCGCGTGGAGCAGGCTCTGGGCGCACAGCAGCAGCTGCCGGGCCTGTTCATGGCCGCCAACTGGCTCGGTGGCGTGGCCTTGGGCGACTGCATGCACAGCGCACAGCGCGCCGCCGAGGCGGTGCGCGCCTATCTGTGCACGTCGCCCCATGCCACGAGCACCCTGCTTCGTCGCGCGGGTTGACGCTTTGCGTTTTGTCATCGGCTGGCACGGGGCCTGGCTAGCATGGCCAGGCACTTACGACGCCTATGGACCAAGCCATCTTTACGCCCCTGCACCAGCCCACATGCACCACGAAGTGCTCGACGTGCAATCTGCGCGAGCTCTGCCTGCCTGTGGGGCTGAGCAAGCTGGAGCTTGAGTATGTGGACAAGCATCTGGTGACGACGCGGCGAAAGCTCGCGCGCGGTGCCACGCTGTACCAGGCCGGCGCCCCCCTGGAGTCGCTCTTCGCGGTGTGGACGGGGTTCTTCAAGACCAGCCTGGCTTCGGCTGACGGGCGCGACCAGGTCACCGGCTTTCAGATGGGCGGTGAGCTGTTGGGCCTGGACGGCATCGCCACGCGGCGTCACGAAGTCGACGCCGTGGCGCTGGAAGATTCGCAGGTCTGCGTCATGCCGTATCAATCGCTTGAGTCGCTGGCGCAAGAAGTGCCTTCGCTGCAACAGCAGCTGCACCGCGTGATGAGCGGCGAGATCGTCAGCCACCAA
>JANMMH010000183.1:0-3836 GCA_031373055.1 Rubrivivax sp.
GTAAGCGCGCGCAGGCCCGGCCCATGACAAGTCTTGCGCCATCGCCGTGGCCATCACGCGCGCCCAGACATCAGGCTGGGCCTTCAGTGCACACGCCGATTCAACGCAGCGTTGCAGCGCCGCCGGCGTGGCGGCGTCGAAGATGAAACCGGTGGCGCTGCCGTCGGCCAGTGCGGTGGCATGCGCGTCGTGCACCGTGTCAGCCAGGCCGCCGACGCGGCGCACCAGTGGCAGCGTGCCATAGCGCAGGCCGTACATCTGCGTCAGTCCGCAGGGCTCGAAGCGCGAGGGCAAGGCGATGACGTCGGCACCGGCGATAAGGCGGTGCGCGCGCGCTTCGTCGTAGCCGATCACCACCGCCACGCGCCCGGGGTGCGCGGTTTGCGCCATGCGCCATGCGGCTTCCAGCGCCGCATCGCCCTGGCCCTGAATCGCCAACTGCACACCTGAACGCACGAGCGCAGGCAGGGCTGAGAGCAGCAGGTCCAGCCCCTTCTGCGCGGTGAGCCGGCTCACCACCGTCAGCAGCAAGGCGCCGTCGTCGTGCGCAAGGCCCAGCTCGGCTTGCAGCGCGTGGCGGCAAGCGCGCTTGCCCTGCGGGCGCTGGACGTCATAACGCTCCGCAATAGCGGGGTCGGTGGCGGGGTTCCACTGCGCTTGGTCGATGCCGTTCAAGATGCCGCTGAGATGGCTCGAGCGTGCGCGCAGCACGCCGTCCAGCCCGGCGCCAAACTCGGGCGTGGTGATCTCACGCGCGTAACTCGGGCTCACCGTGGTGATGCGGTCGGCGAAGTTCAGGCCGGCTTTCATGAAGCTCATCTGACCGTGGTATTCCAGCCCGGCCGGCGTGGCCAGACGCGAGGGCAGTGCCAGGAGCGGCGCGTCGCTCAGCGGGAACAAGCCCTGATAGACCAGGTTGTGAACCGTGAAGACCGACGCTGCAGCACTCGGGCCCGACACCACCCCACGCTCGGCCATATAGGCGCAGCTCATGGCCGCGTGCCAGTCGTGCGCGTGCACCACCTGCGGCTGCCAGCTCTCGTCGGCGTCGCCCGCGGCCAGGTGCGCGGCGAGCCAACCCAGCAGGGCAAAGCGCTGGGCGTTATCGCCCCACTCCTCGCCCTGCGCGTCCTGGTAGGGCCCGCCGTCGCGGCGAAAGAGGTAAGGCGCGTCGACCACGTAGACCGGCAAGGCCGTGCCTGGCATGCGGGCTAACAGCAGACGTACGCGCAAAGCGCCGAAAGCCGCGCCGACGTCGATGATGCTGCGTGCGTGCTGCACGCCGTCCATCACGGCGGGGTAACCGGGCAAGAGCAAGCGCACGTCGGTGCCCAGTTGCGCCAGCGCCACCGGCAGGGCCGCCACCACGTCGGCCAGGCCGCCCGTCTTTACCAGCGGAAAAACTTCCGCCGCGACATGCAGCACTTTCATGCGCGGCGCTCGAGCGCGCTGAGCATCTCGCGCGTGACCAGGGTGATGCCACTTTCGGTGCGATGAAAGCGTGAGGCGTCGGCCACTGCATCGTCGCCGATGACCATGCCGTCGGGAATGATGCAGTCGCGGTCGATCACCGTGCGCGTGAGCTTGGCGCCGCGCCCGACCTGCACGCCCGGCAACAACACCGACCAGTTCACGCTGGCATACGAGTGCACCCGCACCAGCGAGAACAGCACCGTGCGAAAGACCGCGCCCGAGACGATGCAGCCGCCCGACACCACCGACTCGATGGCCATGCCGCGGCGGCTGTCGTGGTTGTGCACAAACTTGGCCGGTGGCAGCTGCGGCTGGTAGGTCCACACCGGCCAGCGCTTGTCGTAGAGGTTCAGCAAGGGCTCGGTGGCGGTGAGGTCGATGTTGGCGTCCCAATACGCGTCAATCGTGCCGACGTCGCGCCAATACGGTTCCTGCCCGGCAGCGGCGCCCACGCAGCTCAGCGAAAACGGGTGCGCCACCGCCACGCCGTCGCGCACCATCTTCGGGATGATGTCTTTGCCGAAGTCGTGGCTCGAATTGGGATCGGCCATGTCCAGGTGCAGCTCGGCAAAGAGCCGCTTGGCGTTGAAGATGTAGATGCCCATGCTGGCCAGCGCGTGGTCTGGATTGCCAGGCATGGCCGGCGGGTCTTGGGGTTTTTCGACGAAAGCGGTGATGCGCCGCTGCTCGTCAATGGCCATCACGCCAAAGGCCCGGGCTTCGGCGCGCGGCACCTCGATGCAGCCCACCGTGCATTCGCTGCCGAGCTCTTTGGCCAGCGCCACATGGTCGGCCAGCATCAGCGCGTAGTTCATCTTGTAGATGTGGTCGCCGGCCAGCACCACCACGTACTCGCAGTCGTACGACTCCAGGATGTCCTCGTTCTGGAACACCGCATCGGCCGTGCCGCGGTACCAGCTCTCTTCGTCCATGCGCTGCTGCGCTGGCAGCAGGTCGACGAACTCGTTCATCTCCGTCTTCAAGAATGCCCAGCCGCGCTGCAAGTGCCGCAAGAGGCTGTGGCTCTTGTATTGCGTGATGACGCCGATGCGCCGGATGCCTGAATTCAGGCAGTTCGACAAGGCGAAATCGATGATGCGGAACTTGCCGCCGAAGTACACCGCCGGCTTGGCGCGGCTGTCGGTCAGGTTCATCAAGCGGCTACCCCGGCCACCGGCCAGCACCAGGGCCACGGCACGCTTGGGCAGGTCCAGTCCATGCGCCAGTTCGACAGGTTTCATGATTGCTCCAGGCTTGGTTGTTGCAGCAAAATTACACGGCTAGTATTCAGGACGCCAACAAGATCAAAAACAAAATGACGCTGCTTGATCATAGGAAAAGCGATGTCAAACCGGCTCTTTTCAAGCTTTACGATGTAGTCATACTACGCACACAAGCTCGCGAATTGATTGACGCCGCGAACGCCTGTGAACCACACTCGCCAGCATCACTTACCCCGTCAGCACCCAGCCTATGACACTCGCCGACCGCACCGAGCATCACCTGCTTTCCACTGTCGGCGCGGCGTCGCCCAGCGCCACGCGCACCGACATCATGCATGCTTTGGCACAGGCCGCGCGCGAGCAGCTCTCGCAGCGCTGGGTTGCGGGCGCAAGCAGCGACCAAGGCGTGCGCGCCAGGCGCGTCAACTACCTGTCGATGGAATTCCTGATGGGCCGCGCCATGGGCAACGCGCTCGACGCGCTGGGCGCCACCGGTGCGGCGGCGCAAGCGGCGCGCAGTCACTCCGCACAACTTGAAGAGCTCGCTAGCCTGGAGCCCGACGCGGCCTTGGGCAACGGCGGCCTGGGTCGCTTGGCCGCGTGTTTTCTCGACTCGATGGCCACGCTGGGCCTGCCCTCCTTTGGCTACGGCATCCGCTACGAATTCGGCATGTTTGCGCAAAGCATCCAGGGCGGGCGCCAGGTCGAGCGGCCCGACCCCTGGTTGCAAGACGGCACGCCCTGGGAGTTCCCCCGCGCCAGCGTGAGCTACCCCGTGCGCTTTGGCGGCGAGGTGCAGCGCGCCGCCCTGCCCGGGCAACCCGATCGCTGGGTGCATGGCGACGAGGTCAGCGCCCGCGCCTACGACCTGGTGGTGCCGGGTCACGGTACCGAACGTGTTAGCACCTTGCGCTTGTGGAAGGCCACCGCCCCCGCGCAGATCGACCTGCAAGCCTTCAACAGCGGCGACTACGCGCGCGCGGCCGAGTTCAAGAACCAGTTCGAGAACATCTCCTGGGTGCTCTACCCCAACGACAGCACCGAGGCCGGGCGCGAGCTGCGTTTGCGCCAGGAATTCTTCTTCACCAGCGCCTCGCTGCAAGACATCCTGGCGCGCCACCTGGCCGAGCACGGCACGCT
>JANMMH010000211.1:0-2916 GCA_031373055.1 Rubrivivax sp.
ACCAACCTGCTCTACGGCCTGAATGAGGCGCTGGACATGCTGCTGGGTGAGGGGCTGGACAAAGTCTTCGCGCGCCACCAGCGTTGGGGTGCGGCGGTGCGTGCGGGTGTACAGGCTTGGGGCCTGGCCGTCCAGTGCGCCCATGCCAGCGTCTACTCCCCCGTGCTCACCGGTGTCATCACGCCAGTGGGGCTGGACGCCGACGCGCTACGCAAGCTCATCCACACGCGTTTTGACCTGTCCCTCGGCACGGGCCTTGGCCGCGTCAAGGGCCGCATGTTCCGCATCGGCCACCTGGGCGACTGCAATGACCTCACCTTGGTGGCCACACTCGGCGGCGTGGAGATGGGCTTGAAGCTCGCAGGCGTCAAACTCCAGGGCAGCGGTGTGGCTGCGGCGATGGACTACTTTGCTGCCCACGCGGCTTGACCCCTTTTGATCCAAGGACGACCAACATGCAACGCAGAACCCTGATCCAAAGTTCCCTGGCCGCTGCTGCCACGCTGGGCGTGCCGCGTGTCTTCGCGCAGAGTTGGCCGAGCGGCCCGGTGAAGATCATCGTCGGCTTCCCGCCCGGTGGCGGCACCGACATCCTGGCGCGTGTGGTCGGCGCCAAGTTGCAGGCGATGTGGGGCCAGCAGGTGCTGGTGGAAAACAAGGCCGGCGTCGCGGGTGTGCTGGCCGCCGAATACGTGGCGCAACAGCCAAGCGACGGCAGCACGCTCTTGATGGCGCACATCAACAGCCACGCGCTAGCACCCGCCTTGCAGCAGAAGACGCGCTACCAGGTCGAGCGCGACTTCACGCCCATCGCGCTGGTGGGCGTCACGCCCAATTTGCTGATCGCCGGCACCATGCAAAAGGCCCAGACCGTGAAGGACATCGTGGCGCTGTGCAAGGCGCAGCCCGGCGTCATCTCCTTCGGCTCGGCCGGTGCCGGCTCGGCGCAGCACCTGGCGCTGGAACTCTTCAAGCTGCAAGCCAAGGTGGACGCGCTGCACATTCCGTACAAGGGCAGCGGGCCGCTGCTGGTCGACCTCATCGGCGGCCAGATTCAGTACAGCTTCGAGACCATGACGGCGGCCACGCCGCACGTGAAGAGCGGCAAGGTGCTGGCCATCGCGCAGACGCGCGCCAAGCGTGCCAAGGGCTACCCCGACGTGCCCACGATGCAAGAGCTTGGTTACGCCGGGTTCGAGGCCACCACCTGGTACGGCCTGGCCGGGCCGGGCAAGCTGCCAGCGGCCATCGTCAAGAAGATCAACGCTGACGTGAACACGGCCCTGGCCATGCCCGACGTGCAAGAACGCATGGACGCTTTCGGTGCGGAAGACGGTGGCGGCACGCCGGAGAAGTTCGCGCAGTTCATCCAGAGCGAAACGGCGAAGTGGACCAAGGTCGTGACCGAGGCCAAGGTGAAGATCGACAGCTGAGCGCGTGAGCGCGGCGCCCGCCATGCGCGTGTTGGTGATTGGCTGCAGTGGCAGCGGCAAGACCACCTTCGCGCGTGCGCTTGCGGCGCGGCTTGACGTGCGTTTTCATGGCAACCACCACGTCGAGCTCGACGCGCTCTTCTGGGGCCCGATGTGGCGGCCCAAACCGCCCGAGCAGTTCCGCGCCCTGGTGGCGCAAGCGGTGGCCGCCGAGCGCTGGGTCATTGATGGCAACTACCGCGCCGTGCGCGACCTGGTGTGGCAGCGCGCCACCCACATTGTCTGGCTCGACGCCAGCTTGGCGCGTGTGATGTGGCAAGTGGGCCGGCGCACCTGGCGGCGTGCCGCCTCAGGTCAAACGTTATGGCATGGCAACCGCGAGAGCTGGCGCAAGGCGCTGTTCTCGCGCGAGTCGATCCTGCTGTGGGCGCTGAACACGCATGGCAAGAAGCGACGGGAGTTTGCGGCGCTGCATGCCGGGGCCTACGCTGGCGAGGCGCGGTGGATCGTGCTGCGGCGGCCGGGCGACGCGGCGGCGGCGCTGGAGGCGCTTGGCGGTTGACGGCAGGTGCGGCGGCGAGGCATGGGGTTGGCGCTGAAAAGACGCCAAAACATTCCTTCACGCCACGACAAAAGAGGCCGTTTCCAAGACTGTCGCTTGAAATATGGACACAATAGGCCCATCTTCAGCAAAGAAAGACATCCCATGCGCGTTGCCATCCACGAACTCAAGGCCGGCCTGTCACGCCTGGTGGCGCAAGCGCACGCCGGCGCCACCATCGAAATCACCTCGCACGACAAGCCCGTGGCGCGCCTGGTGGGCGTGCCTCCTGTGGCCGCAGCGGGTGTCGCGCGCATGCTGGCCGACGGTGGCGCCAGCTGGCGCGGCGCGAAGCCGGCGTTTGCCGCACCCGTCACCGTGCCGCCCTTCACGTCGACGTTCAGCGACATGCTCATCGAGGATCGCGCTTGATCCTCTACGCCGACACCTCGGCCTTGGCCAAGCTCTACATCAGCGAGCCTGGCAGCGCCGAGGTAGCGGCCGCTGCGCAGGCGGCGATGGGGGTGGCGGTGTGCCGGTTGGCCTGGGTCGAGATGATGGCCACGCTGGCGCGCCGCGCGCGTGAACAACCCGCCGCGGCTGGGGCTTTGGCTTCTGCTCGACAGAGTTTCATGAACGACTGGAATGACTTGCTGATCGTCGAAGTCACCCAGAGCGTGCTGAACCTGGCCGGCGACTACGCCGAAGCGTTCGCGCTGCGCGCCTACGACAGCGTGCAACTCGCGGCGCTGCAAACCTTGCGCCAACAGTCGGGCGAAGAACTGCGCTTTGCGTGTTTCGATGCGCGGCTGGTCAAGGCTGCGGTGGTGCTGGGGGTTGCGGGCGTGTGAGCAGCGCCATGCTCCAATGCCCCGCCACATCACCCCGGGAGCGGCAGCGTTGACCCCGTCTGACACCACCCACGCCACCCTCGCCACCATG
>JANMMH010000251.1:0-3361 GCA_031373055.1 Rubrivivax sp.
GCATGTAGTGGTTCTGGCGCTGCTGCATGCGCACGGCCAACAGCTCAGGCGTGCCGTGAAGGTGAACGAAACGCAGCAGCGGCGAGGCTTGACGCAGCCGGTCGCGATAACGACGTTTGAGAGCGGAGCATGAAATCACGACGCCGCCCTGGCCCGCGTCGCTGATGCGCGTGGCCACCGCCGCCAGCCAGGCGTCGCGGTCGTCGTCGGTCAGCGGCGTGCCTGCGGCCATCAAATCGATGTTGCGCGCCGGGTGCAGTTCGTCGCCTTCGACGTAGGGCAGTTGCAGCGCCGCAGCCAACAAACGCCCCACCGTGCTCTTGCCGCAGCCGCTGACGCCCATCACGACCAGGCTGGGCGCGGGATCAGCCAAGGCGTTGCCCGCTTTGGCCGTCGAAGATGTGAGCCTTGGCTGGGTCGATGTTCAGGTACACGGTGTCGTCGGGCTTGGCGTTGGTGCGGCCGTGCAGCACGACGGTGAGGTTGCCGCCGCCCACCTCCACCAGCAACTCGGTTTCGGCGCCGGTGGGTTCAATCACGACCACGCGCGCGGCGATGCCCGACGTGGCCAGTTCCAGGTCGCCAGGGCGGATGCCGTAGCTCACCACTTGGCCCTCGGCTGCCGACGTGCCCGGCGGCATCGGCCAGCGTTGACCCGATGCTTCCACCGCACCGGCACGCACCTGGCCCGGCATCACGTTCATCGCCGGCGAGCCGATGAACTGCGCCACAAAGAGGTTCTGCGGCCGATCAAATAGTTCCAGAGGCGTGCCGATCTGTTCGATCAACCCGTCATGCATGACCACGATGCGGTCGGCCATGGTCATGGCTTCGATCTGGTCATGCGTCACATACACCGTGGTCGTCTTCAGCCGCTGGTGCAGCGCCTTGATCTCGGCGCGCATGGCCACACGCAGCTTGGCGTCGAGGTTGCTCAAAGGCTCGTCGAAGAGGAAGACCTTGGGGTCGCGCACGATGGCGCGGCCCATGGCCACGCGCTGACGCTGGCCGCCCGAGAGCTCACGCGGGTGACGATCGAGCAAGGCGTCCAGGTTCAAGATGCGCGCAGCCTTGTTCACGCGCTCGTCGGTGGTGGCTTTGTCGGCGCGGCGCAGGCGCAGGCTGAAAGCCATATTTTCGCGCACGGTCATGTGCGGGTACAGGGCGTAGCTCTGGAACACCATCGCGATGTCGCGGTCTTTGCTTTCCAGATCGTTGACGACTTTGTCGCCGATCGAGATCTCGCCGCCGGTGATTTCTTCCAGGCCCGCAAGCATGCGCAAGAGCGTGCTCTTGCCGCAGCCCGAAGGGCCGACGAGCACGACGAACTCGCCGTCGTGGATGTCAAAGCTGATGCCGTGGATGACCTTGGTCTTGCCGTAGGCCTTGTGGATGTCGCGGAAGGAAACTGCTGCCATGCGCGTGCTTCTGTAGTTAGCTCTTCACAGCGCCGGCCGTGAGGCCAGACACCATGTAGCGCTTGAAGGCGTAGTAGATGGCTGCCGGTGGCAGCGCGTAGATGAAGCCGGTGGCCATCAACAGCTCCCAGGGCGAATCGTCCGCCGCCAGGAAGTTACCCAGCGCTACCGCCAGCGTGAGGTCGGTCTCGTTGGACAAGAGCAAGAAGCCGTAGAGGTACTCGTTCCAGGCCAGCAAGAGCGCGTAGGTGCCCACGGCCACGAGTGAGGGCACCATCAACGGCACGTACACCATGCGAAAGAGCTGCAACGGCGTCGCGCCATCCATGCGCGCGGCCTCATCAAGCTCCCAGGGCAGCTTGTCCGACGCTTGCTTGAGGACCCAGATGCAGTAGGGCGAGGCGATGGTGACCATCGCCAGCACCAGCGACCAGCGGTTGTTCAAGAGGCCGTACGTGGCCATGGTTTTGTACATCGGCACGGCCAGAAAGGCAGCGGGGATGAAATAGGTGAGCAGCGCCAGGTTCATCACCGTGCGCCCACCGCGCACCTTCAGGCGGCTGATGGCGAAGGCCGCCGTGGTGGCCACGAAGAGCGTGATGACGCCCACCGCGATGGCGATCATCAAAGAGTTGCCCAGCTGCAGCCAGAAGTGGTTCAGGTAGAAGTGCTTCTGCTGGAAGACGATGTCGAAGTTCTGCAGCGTCGGGTTCTTCGGCCACAGCCGCCCCGACGTTGCCGAGTCGCGCTCAGAGATGGCGAAGAGAAACAGGTGGTAGACGGGAATCAGCGTCCACAGCAGCACCGGAATGCCGATGAGCAGCAGCTTGGCTTCGTCGATGACGGCCTTGCGCTTCATTTGCCCAGCCTCTTCATCATCACGTAGACCAGCGGCAGCACAAAGGGCAGCGCAACGACGATGGACGCCATGGCGAGCTCGATCTGGTCCAGCCGCAGGTAGCGAATCCCTAACGTCGCAAGGACGTGGGTCAAGTCGGCCGGCCCGCCGCCGGTGAGCAGGTAGACGCTGTTGAAGTCACCAAGCGTGAAGATCATCGAGAGCACGGTCGACGTGAGGTAGAGGCCGCGCATCGACGGCCAGGTGATGAAGCGGAATTTCTGCCAGCCGGTGGCGCCGTCAACACTCGCGGCTTCGTACTGCTCGGTGGGGATGGCCATGCGCCCGGCCAGCAGGATGAGCGTCCAAAACGGCAGCGACTTCCAGATGTGCATCAGCATCGCGAGGCTCAGCGCCAACGTCGGGTCGTTAAGCCAATTCGGGCCGTCGAGTTTGGTCAGGTGAAAGATGGTCTGGTTGATCACGCCCCACTCGGGGTTGAGCATGAAGCGCACCGAGAGGATGGTCGGGATCGACGGCACGGCCCAGGGCAGGATGAAGAGCGCCGCGGTGATCTTGATCCACCATCGCGTCTTGACGAAGAAGCCCGACAACGCCAGCGCCAGCGCCATCTTCAAATTCACCGCCACCACCAGGAACACCAGTGTGTTGATGAGTGTGCGAAAGAAGATCGGGTCTTCGGCGAGCTTGACGTAGTTCTGCGGGTCGCGCGCCAGCCACAGGCCGTAGCCCACGGGGTAGAGCACGAAGATGACGAACACCAGCAGGTAGGGCAACACCATCGCGCGACCCCACCACTCAAATTGCGTGATGGGTTTGCGAGCGCTGCTTGGTGCGATGGGTGCGGTGACGGTGGTCATGGCGGCATTCGACCCCCACCCCAACCCTCCCCCAGCCAGGGGGAGGGCCGGGGTGGGGGTGAAGTGTTGACGAACCTAAAAAATCAAGGTGCCAGCTACGCGTCAATTCGCCACGGTCTTGATGCGCGCAATCATCTCGTCCGTGGCGCGGTCAACCGCCCACTTCTCGCTCAAGATGCGGTTCATCGCCTTGGCCCAAACGTTCTCGTTGTTCAGCACCGTGA
>JANMMH010000256.1:0-9936 GCA_031373055.1 Rubrivivax sp.
GCGCACCATCGAGCTCATTCGCCGTGGCACACCCGAAGCGAAAGGTGAACTGGTCTGGCGCTTGGGCCTGCTCTGTGCGGCGGCCAACCTGGTGCTGCTGGGCATTGGCTTGTCGGCGGCCAACCCGCGCCGGCCGAACAACTGGAACCTGCTCTTTGCCGTGCTCGCTTTCTTTGCCTACATCAACCTCGTGAACCTGACGCAAGTGTGGGTCGGCGGCTCGCGTGTTTCACCTGCGCTGGCCATGCTGGTGCTGCACGGTGGCGCCTTTGTGTTGGCGCTCTCGCTCTTGTGGTGGCGCGAGCATGCCGCGGTGTGGCGTGGCTGGCGCGGCACGCGCAGGCGCACGTTTGGCGCAGGGAGTGCGGTGGCATGAAGACCGTTCGCAAGCTGCTCTGGGGCGACGTGGTGTCTTCGGTCGCCTTCGTGGCGCTGGCCTTCCTGGCCTTCTTCTTCTTCATCGACTTCGTCGAAGAGCTCGACGGCATCGCGCGCGGGCGGCGCACGCTGTGGCAAGTCACGCTCTCGGCGCTGCTCGAAGTGCCTGGGCACCTGTACGACCTGGCGCCCATCACCGTGCTCATCGGCAGTATTTACGCGCTGGCGCGGTTGGCGCACAGCTCTGAATTCACCATCCTGCGCACCAGCGGTTTGGGGCCGGGCCGGGCTTTAAGGATGCTGGCGGCCATCGGCGCGGTGTTCGGCCTCATCACCTACGTCGTGGGCGACTACGTGGCGCCCGCCAGCGAGCGCGCACTGGTGAACCTGAAGGCGCAAACCAGCGGCGGCCTGCGCGTGGGCGGCGCAGGCGCCTGGCTCAAAGAGCGGCGCAGCAGCCCCGAGGGCGAGCGCAGCTACTCCATCAACATTGGCGGCACCAGCGCCAGCGGTGCGCTCGACGACGTGCTGATCTTCGAGTTCGACAACGACAACCGGCTTCTCACACGCGTCAGTGCCAAGCGCGCCAGCGTCGACGCCAAAGGCATGTGGACGCTGCGCGATGCCGTGCACACGCAGTGGCCGCAGTTGCAAGCGGGGCCTGCGAATGTGGCGCACAAGGTGCAGGAAACCCGCCACGACATCTTGGCCTGGCCCAGCAGCCTGGGTGCCGATGTCGTGGCCGCCGCCGTGCTGCCGCTGGCGACGATGACGACGCTGGAGCTGTGGCGATACAGCGAACATTTGAGCGGCCAGGAGCAGGCCGCGCAAAGCCACGAAATCCGCTTCTGGAGCAAGGCGCTGTACCCCTTGGCCTGCCTGGTGATGGTGGCGCTGGCGCTGCCGTTTGCGTACATGCATGCGCGTGCCGGTGGCGTTAGTTTGAAGGTCTTTGGCGGCATCATGCTGGGCATCAGCTTTGTGCTGCTCAACAAACTCGCCGGCCACATCGGCCTCCTGCGCGACTGGACGCCCTGGGTCGCCGCGGCTACACCCAGCCTGCTCTATCTCTTCATGTCGATGGGGGCATTCGCCTGGCTGGTGCGTTTTCGATGAACACTCGTCAAGGTCTCATCCTCTTTGCCCACGGCGCGCGCGATGCACGTTGGTCCGAGCCGTTTGCTGAGGTCGCCACGCGCATTCAGACACTGCGGCCCGAGCTGGTGGTGCGCCTGGCCTTTCTTGAATTCATGGCGCCCACACTGGCCGACGCGGGTGCCGAGCTCACAGCGGCGGGCTGCACAAAGATCACCGTGCTGCCCATGTTCCTGGGCGTGGGCGGCCATGTGCGCCGCGACCTGCCACAGATGCTGGACGCCATGCGCCTGGCCACGCCTAACTGCCAGATTGATGTGACAGCGGCCATTGGCGAACAAGACAGCGTGATGCAGGCCATGGCGCTGGCCGCCGCCCAGCTGCTGGCACGGGCCAACACCCCATGAACCTGCACCAGTTCCGCTTCATCCAGGAAGCCGCGCGGCGCAACCTGAACCTGACCGAAACCGCGAAGGCGCTGCACACCTCGCAGCCGGGTGTCAGCAAAGCCATCATCGAGCTCGAAGAAGAGCTCGGCATCGACATCTTTGTGCGCCACGGCAAGCGCCTGCGCCGCATCACCGAGCCGGGGCTGGAGGTACTGCGTGCGGTCGACATCATCATGCGCGAGGTGCACAACTTAAAGCGCATCGGCGAGCAGTTTTCCAAGCAAGACGCCGGCACGCTGTCGATCGCCACCACGCACACGCAAGCGCGCTACTTCCTGCCCGAGCCGGTGGCGCAGCTGCGAAAGAAGTTTCCCAAAGTGCAGGTGGTACTGCACCAGGGCATGCCGGCGGATGTGGCGCGCATGCTGCTGGACGACGTCGCCGAGATCGGCATCGCCACGGAAGCCTTGACCGAGTACGAGAACCTCATCACCCTGCCCTGCTACGAATGGCAGCACGTGATGGTGGTGCCGGCCGCGCATGCGCTGGCCAGCGTCGAGCGGCCCACACTCGAACAGCTCGCCGCGCACCCGTTGGTGCTGTACCAGCCCACCATGACCGGGCGCACACGCATCGACCAGGCCTTTGCGCGCTCGCGGCTCAAGCCCAACATCGCGCTCGAAGCCATCGACTCCGACGTCATCAAAACCTATGTGCGACTGGGCCTGGGCGTGGGCATCGTCGCGGCCATTGCCATGCGCGACGAAGCGGCAAGCACCGACCTGGTGGCGCGCCCTGTCGGCCACCTCTTCGGCAACAACGTCACGCGCGTGGCGTTCAAAAAGGGCGCCTACCTGCGCCAGTTTGTATTCGCCTTTGCCGAACAGCTTGCCGAACGCCTGACACCCGCGTCGATCCAGCGCGCCATGCGCGGTGAAACGGGCGACTACGAAGAACTCTGAACCTTGAGACCCGAGCACGTGACTACCCAAACGCCCCAGACCCCCGCCATCAGCTCACGCCTGCCCAATGTCGGCACCACCATCTTCACCGTGATGTCGGCATTGGCGCAAACGCATGGCGCCGTGAACCTCGGCCAGGGCTTCCCCGACTTCGACTGCGACCCCGCGCTGGTGGACGCCGTCACCAAGGCGATGCAGGCCGGCCACAACCAGTACCCGCCGATGACGGGTGTGCCGGCATTGCGCCAAGCGGTGGCGGCCAAGGTTGCCAAGCTCTACGGCCACAGCTACGACGCAGAGCGCGAGATCACCATCACCGCCGGCGCGACGCAAGCCATCCTCACGGCCATCTTGTGCTGCGTGCACCCGGGTGACGAGGTCATCGTGCTCGAGCCCTGCTACGACAGCTACGCGCCCAACATCGAGCTGGCGGGTGGTGTGGTGGTGCGTGTGCCCCTGACGCCGGGAAGCTTCCGACCCGACTTCACGCGAATTGCCGCAGCAATCACATCCAAGACACGCGCCATCATCGTCAACTCGCCGCACAACCCGAGTGCCACGGTGTGGAGCGCCGCCGAGATGGCGCAGCTCAGCGCGCTGCTCGACGGCACGCCCATCCTGCTCATCGCCGACGAGGTCTACGAGCACATGGTTTTTGACGGCGTGCCGCACATCAGCGCCGCCTCCATTCCAGCGTTAGCCTCACGCGCCTTTGTGGTCTCGAGCTTTGGCAAGACCTACCACGTGACGGGCTGGAAAGTGGGCTACGTGGCAGCACCTGCGGCGTTGACGGCCGAGTTCCGCAAGGTGCACCAGTTCAACGTCTTCACCGTCAACACACCGGTGCAGCATGCCCTGGCGCAGTACATGCAGGAGCCGCGGCACTACCTTGAGCTGCCAGCCTTCTACCAGGCCAAGCGCGACCTCTTTCGCGCCGGCTTGTCGCGCACACGGCTGCGTGTGTTGCCAAGCGAAGGCAGCTACTTTCAGCCGGTGGACTACAGCGCGGTGAGCGACTTGCCCGAGGCCGAGTTCTGCCAATGGCTCACGCGAGAGATCGGGGTCGCGGCGATCCCGCTGTCGGTCTTTTACGCGGGTGGCTTCGAGCAGCGCATTGCGCGTTTGTGCTTTGCCAAGAAGGACGAGACGCTGAAGCTTGCGCTGGAGCGTCTGGCCAGGGTTTAGCGCCGCGTGCGGCCCGCGTTGACCGTGGGCTGCAGCGGCTCGCCGAAGATGCTTTCTTGCGAACGCACCGGCGTCAAGTCCAGGTCCAGCGGCGCCGTGGGTTGGTCGTCAGCGGGCATGTCCGAACGTGCGCGGCTGTTGCCCACGGCCATGTTGTCGCCCATCGCCGCGCGGGCGGCAGCGTCCAGTGGCAACAGCAGGTCGACCTGGTCGGCGTCGCTGGGTTCACGGTCCATCAGGTCACGTGCCAAGGCGTACAAGAAGAGCACATCCCGGTAGGCCGGCAGGTCAAAGAGCTCGCCGCGCGACTTGCGAAAGAGCAAGGCTTCAAGTTCGGCCATCGCGTCCAGCGGGCGCGTCCACGCCTGGGTCAGCCGCGGCACCACGGCGTCGTAGTCTTCCAGCGACTTGCCTTGCGCGAGGTCGGCCCCCCACTGCGGCGCGTAGGCGTTGTAGCGCTGGTTGAAGCGTGTGCGTGTGCGCTCATAGGCGTCGTTATCACCCACGCGGCGGTAGATCTCCAGCAGCTTCAGGTAGGTCAGCGGGCTGCCACCGCCGGTGTTGCGCAGGTGCGCCACCAGCATGTCGATGGCCGCGCTGTCTTGGCCCAGTGCGATGAAGAACTCAGCCTGCTGGTCGATGTCGATCAGCTCTTCAATCGAAACATCACGCGGCGAGGCTTCGTCGACACGGGCCGTCGGCGGCAACACCACCGTGCGCGCCATGGCACGGTGCATGCCTTCTGCAGCGTCATCGCTCGCGCTGCTTAGCGGCTCGGGCCTGGATAGCGCACTCGGCGTGGTCTGCGGCGGCATGGTGTTGATCAGCGGCACTGGCGATGTTTCTTTGGTCGGCACATCGGCAGCGGCAAAGGCCGAGGCGCGTGCCCACGCAACTTCTTGGGTGCGCTGCATCGCGCGCAGTCGCCAGACCAACCACGCCGCCAGCAGCGCCATGGCCAGCATCACGGCAACCAAGGGCCAGAACCAATCTTGCGCCGGCAGCGGCTGGTTCACGAGCGCGCGCAGGCGCTCAATCTCAGTTTGGTTGCCACGCGCTTCGATCTTTGTGCGCTCCAGGTTGCGCTCAAGCGCTGTGATGCGCTCGGCCGCCGCCGACGCCGCAGCGGCCGAGGCACGCGCCACACTGGCGGCCTGCGACACCGCCGCGAAGGCTTGCTCGATGAGCTCGGGGCCGGCGGTTGCTGCCGTGGTCGGCGCTTCGGCAGGGTCCAGGCGCAGGCGCGGTGTGGGCGCGGCGGGCGGCGCAGCTGTCGACGACAGCTTGGCCTGTCTGCCCGATGGTGTGGCAGCTGCAGTGGCCGCAGGTTTGGTCGCTGACGTCGCGGCCTTGGCGACCGATGGCTTCGCCGGCGCAACCGCAGCTGCCTGGCGACGGGCCGCCAAGCGCGCCGCACGTTGCTCCGCCCGCTTGCTGGGCGCCGCTGCATCGCCCGGTGTTTGGGGGGGCGCAGGCGTGGCCGTGGCACGCGGGCTGTCGCTAGCGGCTGCGGGCGCACGGTCCACCAGCGTCTCGGCCTGCGGCAAGGCAACTGCCGGCGGCGACGGCAAGCTGGCCACGGGCGGCAATGCCGACACAGCCACGGGCGCCAACACGGGGTCCGCCAACGCCACGTAGCGGCGCGACACGCGCGCGATGCAGCCCGCCTGCAACTGCACGGTGACCACGGGCTCGTCGATCGCTAACGCCGTGCTGACGCGGATGACGACGGCGTTGGCACCTGCAAGGCCGGCAGCCGGCCGCAGGCTCACGCTCGCCGGCACGGCACGTTGGTCCCCCACCCAGACCTCGGCCGAGACGCACTCGGGGCTTAGGCTTTCACCCGATTCCAAGCGCGCCGTGATGCTGAGGTCAAGCGGCTGGCCTAAGGTCACGCTCTGCGGGCCTGGGCCAAGGCCGAGGGCGTGAACGGATGCCGCGCTCAAGCCCAAGAGGCCGAGGCAACACACCCGTGCGAGGAGATCTGTCAACCGCGTTTTCTGCATTCCCATGGTGGCTCGCAGAGGCACTGCGGCACAAGTCCGAACGACTCTAGCATGAAGGTAGCGGCCCTCTGGGCGCAGGCTCCAGAGGGCGCGCAGGGATGTCGACTTGCGCACGTTCGGGGTGCTGGCACCTGTGGCGCTGCGCGCACAATGCGCTCCCCTTTCCGTCACGCCAACATGAACCCACCGGACCTTTCCCCGGAAGAACGCCAGCATGTCGAATCCGGCGTGTGGTTCAAAAGCCTCTCACCGGCCCTGCGTGCGGCGATCCTGGCGCGCAGCGGGCTGCGCCGGCTCGCCGACGGCACAGCCCTGGCCGCGCGCGGCGCTGCGGCCGAAGAGTGGTGTGGCGTGGCGCGCGGCGCGGTACGCATCAGCTCGGTCTCGCTCAGCGGCAAACAGGTCACCCTGACCTATGCTGAGCCCGGCACCTGGTTTGGCGATATCGCGCTCTTTGACGGACTGCCGCGCACCCACGACGCCGACACCCATGGCGAGACCACCCTGCTGGTGGTGCGCCGCGCCGACTTCAAAGCTTTGCTGGCCGAGCACGTCGAGCTCTACGAAGCGCTGCTGCGGCTGAACTGTCGCCGCCTGCGGCTGATGTTTGACCAGGTCGAAGAACTCAACACCAAGCCTTTGCAAGCGCGCCTCGCCCGCCAACTGCTGCTGCTGGCCAAGAGCTACGGCATTGCGCAGGGCGACGACAACCGCATCGGCCTGCAGCTCGCCCAGGAAGACTTGGCGCAACTGCTGGGCGCCTCGCGCCAACGCGTCAACCAGGAGCTCAAAGGCTTTGAGCGACTGGGCGCCGTGCGCGTGGAGCCCGCGCGACTGGTGGTGACTTCGCGCGAGAAGCTCATGGCCATCGCCAAGCGCTGATCCCCTGAACCCCATCACCTCACTGCGCAAACGCCCATGGAACAGTTCACCGGTACCCGCGAAGTCGCCGCCAGCCACGCCTTCGATGCTGGCCAGCTTGAGAGCCACTTGCGCCACCGTTTGGACGGCTTTGCCGGGCCACTGGCCATCGAGCAATTCAAAGGTGGCCAGTCCAACCCGACCTACAAACTCATCACGCCCACACGTCAATACGTGATGCGCAGCAAGCCCGGGCCTGCAGCCAAATTGCTGCCCTCGGCGCACGCGGTGGAGCGTGAATTCCGGGTCATGAAGGCACTGGCCGCCAGCGCCGTGCCGGTGCCGCAGATGCTGCTGCTGTGTGAGGACGAAGCGGTGATCGGCCGCGCCTTCTACATCATGAGTTTTGTCGAAGGCCGCGTGCTCTGGGAGCAGTCGCTCCCGGGTTTGCAGCGTAGCGAGCGTGCCGCGATTTACGACGAGATGAACCGTGTCATCGCGGCCTTGCATCAGGTCGACGTCAGCGCCGTGGGCCTGGACGGCTATGGCAAACCCGGCAACTATTTCGAGCGCCAGATCGGCCGCTGGAGCAAGCAGTACCTGGCCTCGGTGACGGAGCCCATCGCCGAGATGGACCAGCTCATTGCGTGGTTGCCCGCGCACCTGCCCGCCAGCGCGCTCGACACCAGCCAGGTCTCCGTCGTGCACGGCGACTACCGCCTGGACAACCTCGTGTTCGCCACCGACGCACCGCGTGTCGTCGCCACACTGGATTGGGAACTCTCGACCCTGGGCCACCCGCTGGCCGACTTCAGCTACCACTGCATGTCCTGGCACATCCCACCGGGCACCTTTCGTGGTATCGGCGGGCTCGACCACGCGGCCCTGGGTATCCCGACCGAGTCAGCGTATATAGAACGTTATTGTGAGCGCACCGGCCGCGCCGACCCGCAGGTGTTGTTGGCCGACTGGAACTTCTACCTGGCCTACAACCTGTTCCGGCTGGCCTCCATCACGCAGGGCATTGCCAAGCGCGTGGTCGACGGCATCGCGTCAAGTTCGCAGGCCCGCTCTACAGGCTCGGCAACACGAGCACTGGCTGAGATGGCCTGGGGTTTCGCGCGCGCTTCGCGCTGAAGCGCGGCCAGCGGGGCCGCTCCTAGCGCAAACTAGTGCGCGAGCTCGTCGCCCGTCAGCGCGCTGCTCGAAAACTCGCCGGCCTGCGTGGTCGGCGCTGGCGCGATAGCGCACTGCTGATGCGTACGGCGCGCCTCGCGCAAGGCGCTGTCGAAGCACTTGACCCAGGCGTCCAGCTGCGCGTCTTGCGGCACTTGGCACTCGGTGCGCAAGAGCATGCGGCCGCGGCCGATCATCAGCACCAGTGGGTGCTCGGGGGGCAGACCACGTTGCGCCAGCGCAGCGCCGAAGCCACCTTCCAACCAGCGCGCCAGCCAGGTCTTGTGATTGCCCACCGCGACGTACTCGCCCTGCAGGGGCGCAGCGTCGGCGCCACTGAGCTTGGGGAACATCACCAGCCAGCGCATCTCGGGCGGTGTTTGGTCGTCGATGCGCGTCTGCACACCTTCCACATATTGGTCAAAGACCTCACGTTCCATGGCTTCTTGCAGCAGGCGGTTCATCACCAGCAATTGCAGCTCGCCGCCAAATCCCAACTCGGCACGCAGTCGCAGCTCAAAGCCGCGCACCCAGCGTCGCTGCGCAGGGCCCCATTCCATGCGCCAGAGGTTGCTGCCGCTGCGTCCTTCGATGACCACGCCGCCGTCGTCGCGCACGCGGCGCACACCGAACTGGCGCTCGTCGGCCCAGGCCTGCAAGACGTCGCAGCCGGAGGTCGGCGCCTTGGCGGCGGGTTGCAGCCAGCGTTTGATGAATTCGAGCATCGGGTAGAGTGCGCAGCGCCTCGGCAGAACCGGTGCGCCACTGAGAGGCAAAGCGATGATTGAAGTCTATTCCTGGGCCACCCCCAATGGACACAAGGTCCACATCATGCTGGAGGAGTGCGCGCTGCCTTATCGCACGGTTGCCGTGAATATCGGCACGGGCGACCAGTTCAAGCGCGACTTCCTGGCCATCAGCCCAAACAACAAAATCCCGGCCATCGTTGACCCGAAGGGCCCGGACGGCAAACCGATTTCGCTCTTCGAGTCGGGCGCGATCCTGATGTACCTGGCTTCGAAGACAGGCCGCTTCATGCCCAGCGACCTGCGCGCGCGCTGGGAGATGCTGCAGTGGCTCATGTTCCAGATGGGCGGTGTCGGGCCCATGCTCGGCCAGGCACACCACTTTCGTCTTTACGCACCCGAGAAGCTGCCCTACGCGATCGAGCGCTACAGCAACGAAGCCAAGCGCCTGTACGGCGTCATGAACACGCATCTGGCCAAGACCAAGTACTTTGCCGGCGGCGAATACAGCATTGCCGACATGGCCATCTTCCCGTGGCTGCGCTCCTGGAAGAACCAGGGCATTGACTGGAACGACTACCCACACTTGCGCGGCTGGTTCGACGAAATCGGCGCGCGCCCGGCAGTGATGCGCGGCGTGGAGGTGCTGGCTTCGCTGCGCAAGCCGTTGGTTGACGACAAAGCGCGCGAGGTGCTGTTTGGCGACACGCAGTACAAGAAGCATTGACGCGAGCCGCTCCTAGAATTCGTCGTGTTTAGCTGCCCGTAGCTCAACTGGATAGAGCACCAGCCTTCTAAGCTGGCGGTCGGGGGTTCGAGTCCCTCCGGGCAGGCCAAAGCCTCCTTGCACTGCGGCGCTTCGATGCGCAGGCCATCGACACCACAACCGGGCCGCATCGGCGGCCGAGCCGGGATACCGTTTATGCCCCACTGGCATGCGTGCACTGTTTGGCCTGACCCGCCACGACCCGGAGGCACCCGACACGCCCGACCGCTCGCGCGTGCTGCGCGCGCAGACCGACCTGCTCATCAAGCAGTCGCGCGTGGGTTTCATCACCGCCATCGTGGCCGGTGGGCTCATGGGCGTGCCCATGGTGCAGGGCAGCGGCGTGTTGCCCTATCTCGTATGGCTGGCCAC
>JANMMH010000284.1:0-7721 GCA_031373055.1 Rubrivivax sp.
CAACTCATGTACATGCCGCCATTGACGTGCAGCTCGGTGCCGGTGATGTAGCCCGCAGCGGGCGACGCCAGAAAGGCCACCGCATGCGCCACTTCTTCGGCCGTTCCAAGGCGGCCCAACGGGATTTGCTGCAAGAGCGCGGCGCACTGCGCTTCGGGCAAGGTCTCGGTCATGTCGGTGGCGATGAAGCCCGGGGCGATGCAGTTCACCGTGATGTTGCGGCTGCCGAGCTCCCGCGCTAAGGCGCGTGTCATGCCCGCCACGCCGGCCTTGGCCGCTGCGTAGTTGGCCTGGCCGGCGTTGCCGCTTGCGCCCACCACTGAGGTGATGTTGATGATGCGCCCAAAGCGTTGCTTCATCATGGGGCGCATCACCGCGCGTGACAGCCGAAACACCGTCTTGAGGTTGGTGTCGAGCACGGCGTCCCAGTCGTCGTCTTTCATGCGCATGGCCAGCTGGTCGCGCGTGATGCCGGCGTTGTTCACCAGCACCTGCAAGCCGCCGTGCTGCTTGAGGATGGCGTCGACGGCGCCGTCGATCGCCGCCGCGTCGTTGACTTGCAGCACGATGCCGCTGCATGAAGGGAACGCGGCCAGCGCTTGGGTGATCTGCTCGGCACCCGCAGCGGTGGTCCCCGTGCCTACGACGCGGTGGCCGGCTGCGGCCAAGGCCAAAGCGATGGCCCGGCCGATGCCGCGTGAGGCGCCGGTGACCAGCGCCACAGGGGCGGCCTGTGCTGTGGCGCTTATGGTCTCACTCATGCCAGCAAGCCCTTCGCGTCGCTCAAGCTCGCAACGTCGAGCACGGTGGTGGTGACGATGGCCGCGTCGATGCGCTTGACCAAACCCGCCAGCACCTTGCCCGGGCCGCACTCGAAGATGTGATTGACGCCGCGCGCCTTCAAAGCGCCCACGACTTCAACCCAGCGCACCGGCCCGAAGGCTTGGCGATATAGCGCGTCGCGAATCGCGTCGGCGTCGTTCACCACCGCGACATCGATGTTGTTGACGACAGGGATACACGGTGCGGCGATGCTCACTGTGGCCAGACGTTCTTTCAGCCGCTCGGCCGCCGGCTTCATCAGCGCCGAATGAAATGGCGCCGACACGGCAAGCAGCAGCGCGCGTTTGGCGCCCATGCCTTTGAGCAGCTCGCAGGCGTGGTCGACACCGGCTTTGCTGCCGGCGATCACCGGTTGTTTGGGGTCGTTGAAAATCGCCGGCGCCACGACTTCGCCGCTCACAATCGCTGCCTTGGCGCAGCCTTCAAACACCGCCGCAGCCTCCAGGCCGAGGATCGCCGCCATGGCACCCGTGCCCACCGGCACGGCGTCTTGCATGGCCTGTGCGCGAAAGCGCACCAGCGGCAAGGCGTCGCTCAAGCTCAAGGCCTCAGCGGCCACCAGGGCGCTGTACTCGCCCAGCGAATGGCCCGCCAACGCCACCGGCATCGCGCCGCCCTCGGCACACCATGCGCGCCAGCAAGCGATGGCGGCTGTGAGCATCACGGGCTGTGTATTGGTGGTGAGCTCCAGCGCTTCCTTCGGGCCTTCGCGGATCAGCCGGGGGATGTCTTCGCCGAGCGCCGACGAGGCCTCGGCCAGCGTCTGCGTCACAGCGGGGTGGTCGCCCCAGGAGTCGAGCATGCCCACGGATTGCGAGCCTTGGCCAGGGAAAACGAATGCGAATGGGGTCATGGAGTGGCGGCGTACGTTCAGTAGTCCAGCAGCACGGCGCCCCAGGTGAAGCCACCGCCCACGCCTTCAAGCATCAGCGTGTCACCACGCTTGACGCGGCCGTCGCGCACGGCCACGTCCAGTGCCAGCGGGATCGACGCGGCCGAGGTGTTGCCATGCTCGTGCACGGTGGCGATGAGCTTGTCAGCCGGCAGCTTCAACTTGCGCGCGGTGCCCAGCATGATGCGGATGTTGGCCTGGTGCGGGATCAACCAGTCGATGTCGGCTTCCACGCGCCCGGCTTTGGCCAGCACGGCACGCGCGACACTGTCGAGCACGTTCACCGCGAGCTTGAAGACCGCCGGGCCGTCCATCGCCAAGAGCGGGCTGCCGGTGACCTGCCCGCCGGACACCGAGCCGGGCACGCAGAGGATGCCGACATGGCGGCCGTCAGCATGCAACTCGCTGGCCAGGATGCCGGGAGCGTCGCTGGCCTCCAACACCACCGCCCCCGCACCGTCACCGAATAACACGCAAGTGGTGCGGTCATTGAAATCGAGGATGCGCGAGAAGACCTCGGCACCGATGACCAGCGCACAGCGCGCGCTGCCAGTGCGGATCATGGCGTCGGCGACGGTGAGCGCGTAGACAAAACCCGAGCACACGGCCTGTACGTCAAAAGCCGCGCAGCCATGGACACCGAGCTTTTGCTGCACCATGCAGGCGGCCGAGGGGAACACCATGTCTGGCGTGGAGGTGGCCACTATGATGAGGTCGACCTCATCGGCACGCCGGCCGGCGGCGTCGAGCGCTTGGCGCGCTGCGGGCACGGCGAGGTCGCTGCACGTCACGCCGTCAGCGGCGAAGTGGCGTGCGCGAATGCCGGTGCGCTCAACGATCCAATCGTCGCTGGTCTCGATGTTGCGCTTGGCCAGCATCGCCACCATGTCCTGATTCGACATACGCTGCGGCGGCAGGAAGCTGCCGGTGCCTTTGATGCGTGAAAAGCGGCTCATGCGGCCTCCTGCGCTTCGCTCGGCGCAGACGCTGGTGCTGCGGGCGCCGCTAGCGACGCAGTGCCCAAGACCTGAGCGGCCGCGCCGATGCGCTCTTGCACTCGCTCCAGCAAGTGGTTGCGTGCCGCGTCATAGGCACGTGCCAAGGCGTGTTCGAACGCAAACGCGTCGGCACCGCCGTGGCTCTTGAAGACCAGACCTTTGAGCCCAAGCAAGGCGGCGCCGTTGTAGCGGCGCGGGTCCACGCGCATCTTGAAGCGCTGCAGCACTGGCATGGCCACCAGCGCCGCCATCTTGGTCAGCCAGTTGCGCGAAAACTCTTCGCGAATGAAATCGCCCAACATGGTGGCCAGGCCTTCCGAGGTCTTGAGCAGCACGTTGCCGACAAAACCGTCGCAGACCACGATGTCGGTGGTGCCCTTGAAGATGTCGTTGCCTTCGACGTTGCCGTGGAATCGCAGTTGCCCCGCGCTGTGCGCCGCGCGCATCAGTTCGGCCGCGCGCTTTATGAGCTCGCTGCCCTTGACGGCTTCTTCGCCCACATTGAGCAAGCCCACCGTCGGCTCTTCGCGGCCTTCCACAGCCGCCACCAGGGCGCTGCCCATTACGGCGAATTGCAGCAGGTGCTCGGGCGTGCAATCGACGTTGGCGCCGAGGTCGAGCACGGTGGTGAAGCCATCGCGGCGGTTGGGCATGACGGTGGCGATGGCCGGGCGGTCGATGCCGTCCATGGTCTTGAGCACGTAGCGCGACACGGCCATCAATGCGCCGGTGTTGCCAGCAGAAACGCAGGCCTGCACCGGCGCGAAGCCACTCTTCGTGTCAGGTTTGAGCTGGTTGATGGCCACGCGCATCGACGAGTCGCGTTTGCGCCGCAACGCCACTTCAACCGAGTCGTCCATGGTCACGACGTCGGTGGCGACCAGCGTCTCGCAGCGTGGCCAGCCCACCGTAGCGGCCAGCGCATCGGCAGTGCCGACGAGTACCAATTCAGCGTCGGGATGTTTGTCGAGAAACGCGCGGCAGGCGGGCAGCGTCACCGCCACGCCGTGGTCGCCGCCCATCACGTCGACGGACAAACGCACGCGCGTCAAAGCTACAGCGGCAAGGGTGGTGGACACGGTGAACAGACGCCGGCGGCCTAGCGCGGCAGCGTCTCAGGCGTCACAACGAGCGTTGTGCGTCATTGCGGCAAAGGCAGTGGCTGCCAAAACGCTGCCACAGCGCGCGCACGTCGATCAGGCGTCGGCCTTGGTCTTGAAGACCTTGCGCCCGCGGTAGAAGCCGGTCGGGCTGATGTGGTGGCGCAGGTGCACTTCACCAGTGGTCGGCTCGACGGCAGTGCCGGGCGCGGCCACGGCATTGTGCGAGCGATGCATGCCGCGCTTGGACGGCGACTTCTTGTTCTGCTGAACAGCCATGTCAATCTCCTGGGATGGGCGGCAAACGGTGTGTGGCCAACCCTGTGACACAACGGCAAACCACGCTGGCCACCGCTCCCGTACCTACGACGGGAAGCGAAACAAGGGCGCATGCCCGTTTCGCAAAGCTGCGCAGTATAGCAGTGACCGTTTGGTCTCAGCTTTGACCCCTGGGCGGACGGCGCAGGGCCTCAAGTACCGCGAAAGCATTGGGGCGCTTGGCCTCGGGCAGCTCGGAGCCCTGGCCATCCGCAGACATGGGTTGCGCGCACACCTCATGGCGCGGCACCAAGGGCAGCGCCAGGATCAATTCGTCTTCCACCAGCTCAGTCAAGTCCAGGCGCGCGGGCAGCACCAGCACGTCATCTTCCATCTCTTCGTCCAGCCGCGCGGCCTCGGCTTCGTCGCTGACGAACAGGAAGCTGCGCTGCGTCGACAGCGCTTCATGCATCGGCAGCAGGCAGCGCTGGCATTGCAGCCGCACCTGGGCCCGCGCCTGGACGTGCAACCAGAGCTGCGCGCGCGCGCCAGCAACGTTGCGAAGCTCAGCGCGCGCTGACCATGCGACTGAGGGCGAACGCTCGTCGGCCAGGGCGGGCTCGCAGCTCTGGCCCAAGCGCGCAAGACTTTCCAGCGCGATCTCGCCATGCAGCGCGCCAGCGTCGCGGGCTAGGCTGCGCAGGTCCAGGCGGTGTGGGTCCGGGGACTTGTCTTTCACGAGTTCAGTGTAGCGGTGCGATGGGACAATTCCAGCGATGAGCACGCCCAGCGCACCGGCATTGATCCTGGCCTCGACCTCACGCTATCGGCGCGAGTTGCTGGCGCGCTTGCGCTTGCCCTTTGAGGTGGTGTCGCCCGGTGTCGACGAGACCGCACGCGCGGGTGAAGCGCCAGCGGCACTAGCGCAGCGCTTGGCGCTGGACAAGGCGCGCGCCGTGGCGGCTCGCCACCCGCATGCGGTGGTCATCGGCTCAGACCAGGTGGCAGACTTGCACGGCACATCGCTCGGCAAGCCCGGGGGCCACGAGCGCGCGGTGGCGCAGTTGCGCCTGCAAAGCGGCCAGCGCGTGGTCTTTCACACGGCCGTGGCCGTGGTGCTCGCGGCCACCGACTTCGAGCGCTGCGAGCTGGCCTCGGTCGTTGTGCAGTTCCGCGCATTGAGCGGCGGCGACATCGAAACCTATCTTCGCCTGGAAGAACCTTACGACTGCGCCGGGAGCGCCAAGTGCGAAACACTGGGCATCACGCTGCTGGAGTCGATCGCCAGCGACGACCCCACAGCGCTGATCGGCCTGCCGCTCATCCGCACCGCACGCCTACTGCGTGAGGCAGGTATCGACCCACTGCGTCAGGGCGGCCGATGAGCGGCAGCCTCGTGCTCGTGCCCAATGCGCTGGATTTCGGCGCAGAAGAGGTGCCACTGCGCGATGTGCTGGGTGACGCGGCCATCCGCAGCGCCGCTGCACTCACGCACTGGGTGGTCGAAGACGCCCGCAGCGCACGCGCTTTTCTCAAGCGTGTGGCGGTACTTTCGCCGTTAGCGTTGCCGCTGCAAAGTCTGGACATTTGCGAGCTTCCAATGCCGCGCAAAGGCAGCAAAGAGACCGTGAGCGCGGACGCCTGGGCGCAGCTGCTGGCGCCCGCGCTGGCCGGGTCGGACATCGGGCTGCTGTCGGAAGCCGGCTTGCCCGCCGTCGCCGACCCGGGCGCCGCGCTCGTGCAAGCCGCGCACTCCTTGGGCATCCGCGTCTGGCCGCTTGCCGGCCCAAGCTCGCTGATGCTGGCGCTGGCCGGCAGCGGTCTCAATGGTCAGAGCTTTGCGTTCGTGGGCTACCTGCCGCAAGACGCCAGCGCGCGCGCCACGCGGCTGCGCGAACTCGAAACGTTGTCGCGGCGCGCGCAACAAACGCAGCTGATCGTCGAGACGCCCTACCGCAACACCGCCGTCTTCGGGGCGATGCTGAGCGCGTTGGCGCCGCAGACGAGGCTGTCGGTCAGCGTGGGGTTGACCTTGCCCGAAGGCTGGGCGCGCTGCCACACCGTGGCGGCGTGGCGGCAGCAGGCGGTGCAGCTATCAGACCGCGTGCCCGCGGTATTTGCGCTTCTGGCCGCTTAGTTCAGCGCCCGCCGCCTAGCAGCGAGGCGACCTTCTTCTTCGGCCGGATGTTGGGCGAAACGCCACGCACAGGTGTTGTGGCGGTGGCCGCCGTGGTGGCCAATTCGCCATTGGCGCCTTCCCAGGCCGGCGTCTCGTTCGCACTGGGCTCGTAGGGCTTGTCGAAGAACGGGTCGCTGCTTGGGCTTGGCCGCCGTGGCGCACGCACGAGGCTGCGTTCGGCCGCGCGGTCGATAACCTGCGCGGCGGCGACTTCGGCGTCGCGCTGCGCGTCGGCATCCACACTCTCGCGCTCTTCACGCGGGCGCCGGCGTGGGCGCTTGTCGTCGATCTCCACCGGCTCGATCTCGATCTTCAGGTGGATCAGCTTTTCGATGTCAGCCACCAGGCGTGTGTCGTCGCGCGTCACCAGCGTCACGGCCAGGCCCGAGGCGCCCGCGCGGCCAGTACGGCCGATGCGGTGTACGTAATCTTCGGCATTGAAGGGCACGTCGAAGTTGAACACCGCCGGCAGATCGGCGATGTCCAGTCCACGTGCGGCCACGTCGGTGGCCACCAGCAAGTCGACCTCGCCGCGCTTGAATGCCGCCAGTGACTTCAAGCGCTCGTCTTGCGACTTGTCGCCATGCAGCGCCGCCGTCTTCAAGCCTTCACGCTCGAAGGAACGCGCCAGCCGCGCCGCGCCGAGTTTGGAGTTGACGAACACGAGCGCCTGCGTCAGGCCACGCTGGCGAATGATCTGGCGCACCACCGCGCGTTTGTCGTCAGACGAGACGCTGTAGAAGCGTTGCTCGACCTTCGTTGCCGTGGCGTTGGCGCGCGCCACCTCCACGGTCAGCGGGTCTTGCAAATAGCTGTTGGCTAGGCGGCGAATCTCCGGCGAGAAGGTCGCCGAGAAGAGCAAGGTCTGGCGCTGTTTGGGCAGGTACGAAAGGATGCGCTGCAGGTCAGGTAAGAAGCCGATGTCGAGCATGCGGTCGGCTTCGTCGAGCACAACGTACTCAACTTGATGGAGGGCCGCGTTCTTCGCTTCGATGTGGTCGAGTAATCTGCCCGGCGTGGCAATCAAGATCTCAACACCCGCGCGCAGCAGCGCTGTCTGCGGCTTGATGTCGACACCGCCAAAGACCACAGCCGAGCGCAACATTGTGTGCTTGGCGTAAGTCTTGATGTTGTTGGCCACCTGGTCGGCCAACTCACGTGTGGGCGTGAGGACCAGCGCGCGCACAGGATGGCGCGCGGGCGAGGTGCTGGCACTTTCATGCTTAAGCATGCGCTGCAGTAGGGGAAGGGAGAACGCTGCGGTCTTACCCGTGCCGGTTTGCGCCGCGCCCATCACGTCGCGCCCGTCCAGGACAAGCGGTATCGCCTTGGCCTGGATCGGCGTCATCGTCTCGTAGCCAGAGTCGGCCACGGCACGTAGGAGCTTGGCGTCAAGCGGCAGAACCGCGAAGCGCATGTGCGCCCCATCACATGGTGGGGCTTCAGTTTCG
>JANMMH010000286.1:0-5375 GCA_031373055.1 Rubrivivax sp.
GCTCACGCGTGCTTGAGGCCGCCATGTTCGCGCGGTGCACCATGTCGTCCAGCCCGATGATCGATACCAGCGCTGTGGCTTTGACCATCACCAGCCAGTTGTTGGCAAAGCCGGGAATGGCGTGGCGAACCATCTGCGGCAACACGATGCGCCGCCAGACCTGCGTACGTGTCAGCCCGAAGGCGTGGCCGGCTTCGATCTGGCCTTTGGGAATGGCCAGGATGGCGCCACGAAAAGTCTCGGTCAGGTAAGCGCCGAAGATGAAGCCGATGGTCAGCACGCCGGCGGCAAAGGGCGGCACGTCGATGTAGCCCCAGCCCTGCGCTTCGGCCAGCGCGTTGAGCAGGATCTGGCCACCGTAGAAGACGAAGAGCATCAGCACCAGCTCGGGCAGGCCGCGTATGAGCGTGGTGTAGACGTCGGCCACGGCGCGCGCCGCGCGCGAGCTTGAGAGCTTGGCCACCGCGCCGAGCAGGCCGAAGCCGCAGGCAATCGCCAGCGAGCTCGCCGCCACCAGCAGCGTGGACATCAGGCCTTCGAGGATGGCCGCGCCGTAGCCGTGCAACATGGGTGTTAGCGATGTGACATCAGTTGCCGCTGATGTCGAAGTCGAAATACTGGTCGGCCAGTCTCTTGTACTGGCCGCTGGCCTTCACCGCCTTGAGTGCGGCGTTGACCTTCTCGCGCAGCTCGTTGTCGCCCTTGCGAAAAGCCATGCCGACGCCGCTGCCGCCGTCCAGCCGAACGGCCGCGCCGATCTGCGCGAAGCCTTTGCCTTCGGCCTTCTTCAGGAAGGATTCACCCGACACGGCGGCCGAGCCAAAGCCGACATCACCGCGCCCGGCCGCGAGCTCCATGTAGACGTCGGTCTCTTTGGCCACGAGCAGCACCTCGCTGTCTTTGAAGCGCTCTTGCACGAACTTGGCGCGTGGGCTGTTGCGCAGCACGATGATCTTCTTGCCCTTCAGCGTGGCGGGTGTGGCTTCACTCAAGCTGCCGGCTTTGCCGACCCAGCGTGAGGGCACGTCGTAGTACGGGTCGCTGAAGTCGGCGGCCTTCTTGCGCTCTTCGGTGATGGTCATCGAGGCCACGATCATGTCGAACTTCTTGGCGCTCAGCGCCGGCATCATGCCGTCCCATTCCTGCTGCACCAGCGTGCATTCGGCACCCATCTGCGCGCACACGGCCCGCGCGATGTCGATGTCAAAGCCAGAGAGCTTGCCGTCTGGCGCCATCTTCGAGAACGGCGGGTAGTTGCCCTCGACACCGATGCGCACCTTGGCCCAGGTGGGCGCTTGGGCATGGGCGAAGGTGGCGGCCAGGGTCAAGGCCAGGGCGGCGAGCAAGGTGGTGCGGCGAACAAACATGCGGGGCTCCGAAGGCAATGCAAAGCGCGGGGTGGCGAGGTTGTACCAGCGCGATGGTGCGCGCGTGTAGAGGGTCACCCGCGCGATGTCGGAGATTGGCAAGCGGATGTCGCTTGGGCGTGCCTATGGGGCGCCAGCGCTGCGCGGACCACGGGCCTGTGCAGGCCAGCGGCCAGTGTGCTCAGCGACCAGCCGGCCTGGAATTCGGCGTGTGCCCGGCGGCCAAACCCAAGCCACCCTTGAGCGCCAGTGAAATGCTCAACCACACCGCGACGCTGAAGTAGCTGCTCATCCAAACGACTTCGGAGCGCCAACGTGCCCAGTCGAGCGACACCACCCAGCGCCCGGCGGCATCTTCCAGGCCCTGCGCCAGACCGAGATAGCTGCGGCCCAGCGCTTCGTCGGCGACCCAGCGTGACCAGTACATCGGAACGTCCACCGTGAGCATGTAGCCCACGTAAGCCGTACCGGCGACACACCAAAGAGCCCACAGCGGCCGACGCTTGGCGTCGACCTGCGGCCACAGCCGCAGCAAGCTCAGCACCAGCAAGGCGGCGCAAAGCGCCCACAGCGACTCTTCGACAACATGGCCGAAGTTGGACGTGGTCAACACGGCATGCCAGGAGAACAGCTCGGCGACCGCAATCAAGGGCAGCACAGCGCGTGACAGCGCCAGCCCCGAGGCGCTGCCCGTGGCGCGTGAGGCCTGGCGCAGCAGCAGGGCCCACTGCGCGGCGAAGCACAGCTCCGCGAGGGTGGCCACCGTGCGGCCCACGAGCACGCTGGACCAGAAGCTGTCGACCATCACCAGCCGCTGTACGTCGTAGACCGGCAGCATGCAGCGCCAGCCACAACCCAGCACATAGCCGGCCGAAAGCAGCAATTGCCAGCGCCGCTCCAGCCAGGATTCGGGCGGCCAGCGCTCACGCGAGCGCCACAACCACCAAGCGGCCGCGCCCCGGGCCAGCACGTTGACGACCGCAACTGTGCGCAGCAGCGTCCACCACAGTTCGGTGTGGCTGGTCATGGCGGTCACGCTGGTCACGGCCGTGCCAATGAGTCAGTGGGCCTTCTTGGGCCGGCCGACCTTGATCACTTCAATTTGCCCGAGTGCCGCCACCAGCGCACGCGGGTTCAACGCGGCCAACACATGCAGCCCGGCGCGCAGCAGTTCGCTCTTTTTGGTCTCGCGCTTGACGGCCAGCAGGCGCGCCTTGAGCGTGCCGATCAGCGCGAAGTCGCTGGCGGGCATCGTGAAACTGTCGCGCACGGGCTTCTGCCGCAGCTTGGGCACTTTGGGTGCCTTGGATGGCCTGGGCGTCAAGATGGGCTCAGCGGCCTTGGCTGGCGCCGGCGCGGCCATGCGCCCAGCGCGCGGCTTCTCGACTGTTGCTGCGGGCGCGGCCTTCGCCGTGCGCGTTTTCGAGGCTACGGTCTTGGCCGTCGCGGTCTTGATGGCATTCGTTTTGATCTTGGACACGTTCACCTCTTGAATAACCGTATAAACAGTTTATACGATTAGAGGCCCGTTCGTTTGGCCAGACGCAAGGCAAGCTTGAACGCAGGCTCTCAGGCATGCCCGGGGGACATGAGCGGAATCGGCCGCCCAGCGCCCTTGGCGTGCGCGGCGGCGGAAGCGGGCATGGCATTGTTCGACTAGCCGTGATCACATGCTCTGACGCCATGAAGCGCAAGGCCACCCCACCCAACCTCACTTCTTCACCGGCGCCCCATAAACATCAAAGTCGAAGTACTTCGCGGCCATCTTCTTGTAGCTGCCGTCGGCGAGCATGGCAGCGAGCGCGGCGTTGATCTTGTCGCGCAAGGCCTTGTCGCCCAAACGCACGGCAATGCCCGCGCCTTCGCCGAAAAAGGCGGGGTCGGTGTAGACCGGGCCGATGAAAGCGTAGCCCTTGCCTGCGGGGGTTTTCAAGAAGCCGACATCGGCAGCGACTGCGTCCACAAGGGTGGCGTCGACGCGGCCGCTTGCCATGTCGAGAAAGACCTCGTCTTGCTTGGCGTAACGCACGATCTCGCTTTGCTTGAAGGTGGTGGTGGCAAAACGGTCGTGAATGGTGGTGCGCTGCACGCCGATCTTCTTGCCCTTCAAACCGGCAGCACTCACGTCCAGTTTGGCATCAGCACGCGCGACCATACGCGCGGGGGTCTGGTAGTACTTGTCGCTGAAGTCGACCGACTTTTTGCGCTCGGGCGTGATCGACATCGAGGCCACGATGGCGTCGAACTTCTTCGCGCGCAGGGCAGGGATGAGCGCGTCGAACTCGGCCTGCACCAGGGTGCAACTCTGCTTCAAACGTTCGCACACGGCGTTGGCGATGTCGATGTCAAAGCCCTTGAGCTTGCCGTCGGTGCCAATCTCTGAGAACGGCGGGTAGGCGCCTTCAACGCCGACGCGCAGGGTGTTGCTCTGCGCCCATGCCAGCTGGGCCATGCAGGCGGCCGCGACGAAAAACCATTGCTTCATGCACTTCTCCAGAATTGCTTCAACGCCACGGGGTGTAGAGCGGGCGCGCCAGGCGCACGGGCTGTACGGATAGCCGCACGGCGTTGATGCTGTAGTCGTCGCCGATTGACCAGGCTGAAGTATCTGCGCCGCGCGTGAGACGCCACTCGAACGCCAGGTCGTCGTCGCTGCTCGCGTTGAACTGGCGGGCTTCGTCCCCACGCATACCGACCCGCGTGGGCGCGGCTACTCGGCGAGCGTGCATTACTCGTTCTGAGTGGCGTTCTGAACGGGCGGTGGGCTGACAATGGCGGGCGTCCAACGCGGGCGCCTTGACCCACGTCGCACAACCCACCGCCTATGACCGACATCACCCGCCCCGACCTGCCCGACCGCCTGTCCACCGACCCGCGCAGCCCGCATCACGTCGCGGCCGTGTTCGAGCACGGCATCGGCATCCGCTTCAACGAGCACGAGCGCAGCGACGTGCAGGAGTACTGCATCAGCGCGGGCTGGATCAAAGTGCCTGCGGGCAAGACGGTCGATCGCAAGGGCCAGCCGCTGCTCATCACCTTGAAGGGCAGGGTGCAGGCCTTCTACCGCTGAGAGACGACGCGCCGGCACATTCACAATGACGGCGATGAGCGTTGCCGTGACCGCCCCCCTCAGCGCACTAGCGCTCGCTTGCCGACGTGGCGACCGCATCCTTTTCAGCGGCCTCAACTTCGACATCGCGCCCGGCCAGATCACGTGGGTGCGTGGCAGCAACGGCCGCGGCAAGACCAGCTTGTTGCGCCTGGTGGCGGGCCTGGCCAGCCCTGACGCCGGGGCCATGCACTGGGGTGGCGAGAAGCTGTCGCACCGTGACCCCGAATTCGCGCAACAGTTGCTGTACCTGGCCCACGCCAACGCGCTCAAAGAAGACCTTAGCGCGGCCGAGTCGCTGGTCTTTCTGGCGCGCTTGCATGGCCAGGCCGATGACGCCGCGTCGATTCAAGACGCTTTGCAAACCTTGGGCATCGCCAGCCGCCGCCATGCCCCGGTGCGCACGCTCTCGCAAGGCCAGCGCCGGCGTGTGGCGCTGGCGCGGCTGGCGCTTTTGCCCCGCAAGGCGCTCTGGCTGCTTGACGAGCCCTATGACGCGCTCGACGCCGCTGGCTGCGCCATCGTCGATGCGCTGCTCTCGGCCTATGCGCACAGCGGCGGCATCGTGCTGCTGACCAGCCACCTGCCGCTGACCATCACCACGCCCGCGCCGATCGAGCTGCACTTGCCGGGTGACGTGGCGTGAGCGGCATCTTCGCCGCCGTGGTCGCCCGCGACCTGCGCCTGGCCGCGCGCCGGCGCGTCGATGCGCTGCTGCCGCTGGCCTTCTTCACGGTCGCGGTCTCGCTCTTCCCGTTCGGCGTGGGGCCCGAGCGCGACACGCTGCGCCTCATCGCGCCGGGCGTCATCTGGGTCTGCGCTTTGCTCGCGGCCATGCTCTCGGTGAGCCAGCTCTACGCCAGTGACCACGCCGACGGCTCGCTGGAGCAGATGCTGCT